>NZ_JBSRZW010000023.1:0-54352 GCF_054058015.1 Thermostichus sp. MS-CIW-30 | reverse complement strand
AAACAGAAAGATCAACTGGTAGTAATCCGTACTGAACATATTATACATTATTTTCAGTATAGTTGAGCTTATTATTGACTAGAGTCATGCTCCTGCCGATGGCTGAAGTTGTCCCCCCGCCGGAAGCCTTGCCCGCCTCGGATGCCTGGTGGGGATCCCTGCGGCAGCCGCAGGCGGAACTGCCCCCGGCAGTGGTTCACCCTTCTTCCGCTCGTTTGGGCAGCCAATCCTGGGATGCCGATGTGGTGATTGCCGGCGGCACCTTGGGGATCCTTCTGGGGGCGGCTTTGGCCAAGCGGGGCTGGCGGGTGATCCTGCTGGAGCGAGGGATCCTGCGGGGTCGGGAGCAGGAGTGGAACACCTCCCGGCAGGAATTGCAGGTGTTGCTGGAGCTGGAACTGCTCACCCCAAGGGAATGGGAGAAGGTGCAGGTGACCCATTATCCTGGCGGGCGTATTGGCTTTGGGGATGGCCCCAGTTGGTGGGTGGAAGGGGTGCTGAATGTGGGGGTGGATCCCGCTGGATTGCTGGAGCACTGCAAAGCCCACTTTTTGGAATGGGGTGGCCAATTGCGGGAAAATACTTGCTTTTTGGGTGCTGCTGTTCACCCGGATGGGATCGGCATCCAAACCAACACGGGATCCCTCACTGCCCAGTTGCTGGTGGATGCTATGGGGCATCGCTCCCCCCTCGTGGCCCAGGCTCGCCGAGGACAGCCGCCGGATAGCGTGTGTCTGGTGGTGGGATCCTGTGCCCAGGGGCTGCCCGACCAACCCACGGGAGATCTCTTCTACAGCTTTACCCCAGCCCAGAACGGCTACCAGCCCTTTTGGGAAGCCTTCCCCGCCCGCGATGGGCGCACCACCTATCTGTTCACCTACTGCGACCGAGATCCGGAGCGGCCTAGTCTAGAGCAGCTCTGGCGGGATTACTGCCGGCTGCTGCCAGCCTACCAGGGGGTGGAGCTGGCCCAGATCCGCTGGGTGCGCAAGCTATGTGGCGTTTTCCCCGCCTACCGCTGCAGCCCTCTGCAACTGCCCTGGGATCGCCTGTTGGCAGTGGGGGACAGCAGTGGCAGCCAGTCGCCTCTAAGCTTTGGCGGCTTTGGCGCCATGTTGCGCCACCTGGATCGCCTGCAACAAGGAATCCACGAGGCCCTGGCGCAACGGCAGTTGAACCAGGCAGCCCTAGCCCTGCTGCAACCCTACCAGCCCAACTTGGCCGTGACCTGGCTATTTCAGAAGGCCATGATTCCCCCTCTGCAGAACAAAAGTTGGGATCCCAATAGCATTAACCGCCTGTTGAGCAGGGTGTTTGCGGCCATGGTTGCCGCCGGCCCCCAGGTGGTGAAGCCCTTTTTGCAGGATGTAGTGCAGTTCGGCGGCTTGGCCCAGGCCCTGTGGGGGGTGACGCGTCGGGATCCCAGCTTGGTAGCCAGACTTTTGCCTCGGTTGGGGTTGCCGGAGCTGGTGGCATGGGCGGGCCACTTTGGCGCCCTTGGCCTCTACGAGCTGCTGCAAAGGCTAACAGATCGCCCGGAGCCGGAAACCAACCCCCAGGACTACTTCTGGAGACGGCGCCGCGAGGCTTGGCGCTACGGCTGCGGCCGGGATTACCTCTTTTAGGGGTTCTGACCGTACACCGCCACCCCATAGGGCGGTACCTCCACAAGATCTCCTTGGCTTCCGGCGGGCAGAGAGGATCCCTTGCCCAACCACTGGGTCTCATGGCTGTCCAAAAGTTTTTCCCAGGTGCCGCTGGGCCATTGGGTATAGGTGACTGGCTGATCGGGGCTGAAGTTGAAAAGGGCAAGCAAAGCCTGGGATCCGTGGCGGCGGTGCAGGGCAAGGCCAGCGCCCGAAAACAGCTCCACTTCCACTCCATCCCGCTCCAAGTGCTGGAGAGCCGGTTGGGTTTTGCGCAGCCGGATCAGGGCCTGGTACCACTTCCAGAGAACCTGGTGGTGACCGGCCTTTTTCAACTCCCAATTCAGCTTGGAGCGCAAGAAAGTCTCTTCAGCTTGGGGATCCGGCGGCTCTCCCTGCCAGGCAAAGGCGCTGAACTCGCGGCGGCGTCCTTGGCGCACCGCTTCCACCAGGTCGGGATCCCCGTGGCTGACAAAATACAGAAATGGCGCCACTTCCCCATACTCTTCCCCCATAAATAGCAGCGGCAGCATGGGAGCTAGCAGCAGGGCAGCGGCAGCCAATTTGAGGCCCTCGAAAGAGGTGAGCTGGCTAAGGCGCTCTCCCAGCCTGCGGTTGCCCACCTGGTCGTGGTTTTGAATGCAGACAACAAATTGGGATCCCGGTCGCCCAACAGCGGAGTTGCCGTGACGCCTGGCGCGGTAGCAGGAGTACTGGCCAGAATAAACGTAGCTCTCCCGGTAAGCCTTGGCCAGGTGCTCCAATTCGCCAAAGTCCTGGTAGTAGCCTGTCTTTTCCCCGGTAAGCAGGGTGTGAAGTGAGTGGTGGAAGTCATCGCACCACTGGGCATCTAGCCCGTAGCCCCCTTGCTCTCGGGGGGTGATGAGGCGGACATCGTTGAGGTCGCTTTCGGCAATGAGAACCCTGGGCCGGCCAGTGCGAGCTTCTAGGGCATCCACCTGCTCTGCCAATTCCTGCAAGAAGGGGTAGGCGCTGAAGTCGTAGATGGCATGCACCGCGTCCAGCCGCAGCCCATCGAGATGAAACTCCTCCAGCCAGTACTCGGCGTTTTGTAGGAAAAACTCTCGCACGCCGTCAGAATAGCGGTCGTCGAAGTTGAGGGCATCCCCCCAAGGGGTGTGGTACTTGTCGGTGAAGTAGGGGCCAAAATCCCGCAGGTAGTTCCCCTCCGGCCCCAGGTGGTTGTAGACCACATCCAAGATGACGGCCAAGCCCAGTTGGTGGCAGGCGTTCACCAGGGCTTTCAGATCTTCAGCTCCCCCATAGGCGGTCTGCACCGCGTAGGGATAAACACCGTCGTAGCCCCAGTTGCGTCCCCCCGGGCATTGGGCCACCGGCATCAGCTCCAGCACATTCACCCCCAACTCTACCAATTCCGGCAGGCGAGGGATCAGGGCGGCAAAGGTGCCCTCGAGGGTAAAGGTGCCTACATGCAGCTCGTAGAGGATCCACTGGGGCAGCGGGATCCCCTTCCACCCCTGATCCTGCCAGTCGAAGTGGGGATCCACCACCCGCGAAGGGCCGTGGACGCCGTAGGGCTGGCAGCGGGAAGCGGGATCCGGCCGCTCCACTACCCCTGCTGAGGTGTGCAGGCGGTAGAGGTAGTCCACTGGCCCAGGTGGGATCCCGTCCACCTCCCCCTGCCAATAGCCCTGCTCATCCCGCACTAGAGTAAAGCAACGTTGGACAGGGCTGAGCAGCTTCAGCTCCACCTGCTCAACCAAGGGCGCCCACACCGAGAAGTGATAGCAGCCTGAGCCCAGGGGATAGGCGCCCATCCGCCCGGCCTGGAAGAAAGGAGAAGCCTGCAACACAGAATCTATCCCGCAACTCGGCTTCCACTATAGCGAGCATGCCTGGCAAAAGCCGGAGAGTGGGTTTTTGGCTTCTCCTCTGCCATAGTGGAATGGGTCTGATACATTTACGCTGAACACTGCTGAACATCACTGTTCAACTATGCAGCGATAGCATTCTGTTTGTTTCCATTCGCGTTAGCGGGACGGAGTCCAAACAGAATGGCGGTATCCCGCAAAGCTTTGAGTAGAATACCCAAAGCGCAGTTTCCGTGTCGTCTTACTACCAATTTTCTGCTTTGCTTTGGCTACCATGTTGGCAGACTCGAAAGTAAACAGAAAGATCAACTGGTAGTAATCCGTACTGAACATATTATACATTATTTTCAGTATAGTTGAGCTTATTATTGACTAGAGTCATGCTCTAGCGCTTAGGTCTCATGCTCAACTACCCGCCCAGCTATCCCGATCCCACTGTTGTGGACATCTACCACGGGCAGCCGGTGCCGGATCCCTACCGCTGGCTGGAGGATCTGGATTCCGAGCAGACGCGGGCCTGGATTGAGGCGCAAAACCACCTTACCTTTAACTACTTGCAGCAGATCCCAGCCCGGCAGCGGATCCGAGAACGCCTGACCCAGCTCTGGAACTATGAAAAATACAGCCAGCCCTTCAAAGAAGGGGGCCGCTACTTCTACTTCAAAAACGACGGCCTGCAAAACCAGAGCGTTCTCTACACCCAAGAAAGTCTAGAGGGCCAGGCGCGGGTTTTGCTGGATCCCAACACCTTCTCGGAAGACGGCACGGTGGCTCTAGCGGGCATTGCCATCAGCCGCGCTCGCGACAGCGGTGCGGAGCACGCTGGACGGTATCTAGCCTATGGCCTCTCCTGCTCCGGCTCCGATTGGCAAGAGTGGAAGGTGCGGGACATCGAGACCGGCGAGGATTTGCCGGATCACCTGCGCTGGATTAAGTTCTCGGGAGTAAGCTGGACGCTGGATGGACAAGGATTTTTCTACAGCCGCTACGACGAACCGGCCCCCGGCAGCGAATACGAAAGCGCCAACTACTTCCAGAAGCTCTACTACCACCGCCTGGGCACCTCCCAGTCAGAAGATGTCTTGGTCTATCACCGCCCCGACCAAAAAGAGTGGGGCTTTGCCGGCGGGGTTACTGAAGATGGGAATTACCTCATCATCTCCGTCTGGCGGGGCACGGATCCCAAAAACCTCATCTTCTACAAAGACTTGCGGGATCCCCAGTCTCCTGTAGTAGAGCTCATCCGCGAGTTTGAGGCCGAATACAGCTTCGTGGGCAACGACGGATCCCGCTTTTGGCTGTTGACGGACTGCCAAGCTCCTCGGCGGCGACTGGTGGCGATTGACTTGGAGCAGCCCGACCAGGTGCAGGAGGTGATCCCTGAGGCGGAGGAGACCCTGCAGGGGGTTAGCTTGATCAACAATCAGTTTGTGGCCTTCTACCTCAAAGACGCCCACACCCAGATCAAGACCTTTGCTTTAGACGGCAGCTACCTAGGAGAAATCCCGCTGCCCGGGCTGGGATCTGCCAGCGGCTTTGGCGGCAAGCGCTACGACACCGAGACCTTCTACACCTTTACCAGCTTCACTACCCCGCCCACCATCTACCGCTACGATTTCACCAGCGGCACCAGCACCCTGTTCCGTCAGCCCCAGGTGGATTTCAATCCCCAGGCCTACGAGGTGCAGCAGGTGTCTTACACCAGCAAAGACGGCACCCGCATCCCCATGTTTCTCGTCCACCGCCGTGGCCTGACTCGGACAGGGGATCACCCCACCCTGCTGTATGGCTACGGCGGCTTTGGCATCTCTCTTACCCCCAGCTTTTCAGTGGGTCTGGTGGCCTGGCTGGAAATGGGAGGGGTTTACGCCCAGCCCAATTTGCGCGGCGGCGGCGAGTACGGAGAAGAGTGGCACCAGGCGGGCACCAAGCTCAACAAGCAAAAGGTGTTCGACGACTTTATTGCCGCTGCCGAGTGGCTGATAGCCCATGGCTACACCAACCCCGCCAAGTTGGCCATCTCCGGCGGCAGCAACGGCGGCCTCTTAGTGGGGGCCTGCCTGGTTCAGAGGCCGGAGCTGTTTGCAGCGGCCCTGCCGGCAGTGGGGGTGTTCGACATGCTGCGCTTTCATAAGTTCACCATCGGCTGGGCCTGGATCTCCGAGTACGGATCCCCGGAGAACCCGGAGGAATTCAAGGCCCTCTACGCCTATTCCCCTCTGCACAACCTCAAGCCCGGCACTGCCTATCCCGCCACCCTGATCACCACCGCAGATCACGACGACCGGGTGGTGCCCGCCCACAGCTTCAAGTTTGCCGCTGCCCTGCAGGCAGCCCAGGGGGGATCCCAGCCCATCCTCATCCGCATCGACACCAAGGCAGGGCACGGGGCCGGCAAGCCCACCAGCAAGCTGATTGAGGAAGCTGCCGACCGCTGGGCCTTTTTGGTGCAGGTGCTAGGGATCCCCTGGGACGGAACGGGAAGTTAGCGAGCTCTAGGACCCAGGCCCACCCGACCGGCATAAACTGCCGCTTCCCCCAGCTCGTCTTCGATGCGCAGCAGTTGGTTGTACTTGGCAATGCGCTCGCTGCGGCAGAGGGATCCGGTTTTGATCTGCCCGGCACGGGTGGCCACCGCCAAGTCGGCAATGGTGGTGTCTTCCGTCTCGCCAGAGCGGTGGCTGATGATGGTGCGAAAGCCGGCTTGAACTGCCAATTGGATGGCCGAGACGGTCTCCGTCAGGGTGCCGATTTGGTTGGGCTTGATCAAAATGGCGTTGGCGGCGGCGCTGTCGATGCCCTTTTGCAGGCGGGTCAGGTTGGTTACAAACAGGTCATCTCCCACCAGCTGTACCCGGGATCCCAGTTGAGCGGTCATGGCTTGCCAACCGGCCCAGTCTTCTTCCGCTAGCCCATCTTCAATGGAAAGGATGGGATAGTTGGCCAGCAGTTGCTGGTAGTAAGCCACCATATCAGCCGCGCTGTGGGCTTTGCCCTCAAAGTGATATTGCCCATCCTGCAGCAGCTCGTTGGCGGCCACATCCAAGGCCAAGGCGATATCTGCTCCCGGTTTGTAGCCTGCCTGTTCAATAGCCGTCATCAGCAGATCCAAAGCCGCCGCATTGGAGTCGAGATCAGGAGCAAACCCCCCTTCATCCCCCACACCGGTGGACAGCCCCTTCTGCTGCAGCACTTGTTTTAGTACCGCAAACACCTCAGCCCCGTAGCGCAGCGCCTCGCGAAAGCTGGCCGCTCCAATGGGCACAAGCATAAATTCTTGAATATCGACGTTGTTGTCGGCGTGGGCGCCGCCGTTGAGCACGTTCATCAGCGGCACCGGCAGCAGGTTGGCAAAAGGCCCCCCCAGGTATTTGTAAAGAGGCAAGCCCACTGCTTCCGCAGCCGCTTTGGCTGTCGCCAGAGAAACTGCCAAAATAGCGTTGGCCCCCAGGCGGGACTTGTTGGGGGTGCCGTCCAGGTCGATCAGCAACTGGTCAATACGGGCTTGGTTGAGGGCATCTTCTCCCTGCAGCTCCGACTGGATGGGGCCAAGGATGTTTTCCACCGCCCTCAGCACACCCTTACCGCCGTAGCGTTTGGGATCCCCGTCCCGCAGCTCATGGGCCTCGAAGGTACCGGTCGAGGCACCGCTGGGAACCTGCGCCAAGCCCGTTGCTCCATTGGCTAGACCCACCAGGGCTTCTAGGGTGGGACGCCCTCGCGAGTCGAGGATCTCATGGGCGGTAATCCACTCGATGGCCGTTTCCACAGTTACACCTCAGCAATTGGCTAGATAGCTCTGGCCAAAGCCAGATCCCCCCATAGACTAGTAGATTCTTGCCCGCGATCCGGTCAGCTTCCAGAAAACTTTAAGTCTGTCCTTCGGGCACAGAGATTCTTCAAGGCTGCAGCAGTAGATTGAACATAGGCCGGCCAGAGCTTCAACCAGCCGTCGAGCGGGGTTTGCCTGGGCAAGGTGCTGCTCAGGAAGTGTTCTCCTCTTCCTTCTAGGCAAAGCGATGGCTCAGCCGCATCGGGTCGTGTACGGTGATCTTCTTCTTGTGAATGGAGATGTACTTCTTCTTGCGCAGCTCTCCCAACAGGCGGGTGATGGTGACGCGGGTTGAGCCAATGGCCTCGGCAATGGCCTGGTGAGACAGCTTGAGATCGATGGTGACCCCATCCGGGCCAGGCACTCCGAAATCGCGACAGAGGATCAACAAAAAGCTGACCAGACGGGATCCCATGTCGCGATGAGCCAGCGTCTCGATCATCATCTCCGTTTGCAAGATACGAGACGACAGGCTTTTAACCAGCAACATGGCCAGTTCGGCGTTCTCCTGCAAGGATTTTTCCACCTGCTCGATCGGCAGAGAGAGTAACTCGGTAGGTGTAAAAGCCACCGAGTGATAAAAGCGGTCGGAGCGCTGTCCCGTGATAAAGGAGAGCACGCCGAAGATGCTGTTTTCGCGCAGGAGGGCAACTGTGATTTCCTCTCCCATTTCGTAGACCCGCGAGAGCTTAACGGCTCCCTTTACCAAAAAGTAAACCCGCTCCGCCGGATCCCCTGGAAAAAAAATGGTCTTCCCGCGCTCAAACGTTTCGATAACCGGAGGATGGTGAGGGCCTCCCAATTGCTTGAAGGCTGTGATCAGAGATTTTTCCGCTACGGCCACCGCCATACTCATCAACCTTTTAAGGTCAGTTTATACCTAAGATCAACCTACTAAGATCAATCTAGAAGCATTAGGCTAGGTTGCAACCCATTGACTTCAGAATCTACGAGGATACCAAGATTTACCCTAAAGTAGAAGGTTCTGCCTAGGTATCTTTGTAGCACGCGCTACATTTTTAAGTCTCGTTGCTGCTCTCCAGCCAAAGGCAGAGGTTAGGATAGGAGCCATTGCCGCTGGGGGCTGCGCCAGCCCTTGGCAGTAGAGGGTAGGGTGGGTTCTATGGGGATCCCAGAGGTTATCGTTGCTGCACCTTCTCAACTGAGCCGCCAGCATTTCACAGTGCGGATGCCGGATCCGGCCAATCACCTGCTGGAGGTGGAACTGCAGATCCAAGAGGTGGATCCAGAGGTGCCTTTGCGGCTGCGACTGCCGGTGTGGACGCCGGGATCCTACCTGGTGCGGGAATATGCCCGTCACGTGCAGGAGTTTCAGGCGGCAACTGAGCAAGGGATCCCTTTGGCCTGGCGGAAGGTGGATAAGAATACCTGGCAAATCGATCCGCCGGGTTCTTCTGCTGTGAAGGTGTGCTATCGGGTCTATGCCTATGAGCTGACGGTGCGCACGAACCATCTGGATTTGACCCACGCCTATTTCAACGGGGCAGCGCTCTTCCTCTACGTGCCCGGTCGCGAGCGGGAACCCTACACTTTGACGGTGATCCCCCCCAAGCCGGATTGGCACATCGCCACCAGTTTGCGGCCCTTGACCTCTCCTTCTGAGGATCCCACTTCCGGCCAGTCTTTTGTGGCAGAGGACTATGACGAGCTGGTGGATAGCCCGGTGGAGGTGGGTCCACATCGAGTGCAATCGTTTGAGGTGGAAGGGATCCCGCATTACCTTGTGGTTTGGGGGTCGGGCACTCTGGATGTCGATCGGGCCGTTGCCGATGCCAAGGCCATTGTCGAAACCACAGCCGCATTTTTTGGTGGGCTACCCTATGACCGTTACTGGTTTATCGTGCATTTGTCGCCGGGAGGATTTGGTGGCCTTGAGCACAAGTACAGCACCACCCTTCTTTACTCTGGGCTAGAGCTGCATCAGCCGGAGTCCTATCGGCGCTTTTTGTCTTTGCTGGCCCACGAGTTGTTTCATGCCTGGAATGTCAAGCGTCTGCGTCCGCTGGCATTGGAAAAGATCGACTACAACCAGGAAAATTATCTGGAATGTCTGTGGTTTTGTGAGGGGGCGACCAGCTATTACGAAAACGTCATCTTATTGAGGGCAGGGATCCTCAGTGCCGGCGATTTCTTGAAGATTCTTTCCGAACAGATTGGCCGCTTGCAGCGTACTCCGGGCCGGGCCGTGCAATCGCTGCGGGAGTCCAGCTTCGATACCTGGATCAAACTCTACCGCCCCCACGAAAACACCCTCAACAGCCAGGTTTCTTATTACTTAAAAGGGGCTTTGGTCTGTTGGCTGCTGGATCTGCACATCCGTCACCTTTCCGGCGGTCAGGGATCCCTGGATACAGCTTTGCAGGATCTGTGGCAGCGCTTTGGTCGGTCAGGGAAGGGCTACAGCGACCAAGACTTGCGGGAGGCGTTTGAGCGGGCAGCCGGTGCCGATCTTGGCCGGTTTTTCGCAGCCTATGTGGAAGGCACGGAAGAGCTAGACTACAACACTTACCTACACCCCTTTGGCCTCACCCTTAAAGCCCACTTCAGCCGCCCCAACCCCAGCCCTTACTTGGGCCTTAATTTCAACGGCGAGGGCAATCGCATCAGCACAGTGGAGATGAGATCCCCGGCGCAAAAAGCGGGCATCTGGGCCGGCGATGAGCTGGTGGCCCTGGATGGGTTCAGGGTGAGCGCTGCCAACTTGGCGGAACGCTTGACGGCCTATCAGCCCCACCAGATCATTTGTTTGAGCGTTTTTCAAGCCGATCAGTTGAAACATTTCTGGATCCCGTTGGATCCCCCTCGGCCCGATGTCTACACGTTGGAGGTGTTGCCTGAACTGACTCCTGCTCAAGAAGCTCTTCAGCAAGGCTGGCTGGGATCCCTTGTCGGCGCCCAGCTTCGGTCAGAGGCAGGTCCCCATCTGCTTGAAAATTCACCTATCTCCTCCTAGCATGTTGAGGCAAGCAGGTAATCCAGTTAACTGGAAAGAAAAGTAACAGCAGCAGAGGACAGGAGTATCTCATGGACTTAGTTTTGGTTTTATTGATTGGGGCAGCTGTTGGTTTCTCGGTAGGCATTTACGTTGCTCGCCAGTATGGGGCCAGTCCTAAACTGGAAATCTGGAAACGAGAGATTATCAGAGATATATCTTCGCAGCTAAGCCAACGCAGCCAAGAACTCAACAACCCGGACAAAGCACTCATCAAGTTGAGCGAAGGATTGGTAGACAAGATTTCTCAAAAGTTACAGGAAAAGTTACAGGCCGTCCAAGCTACCCTTGAAGAGTTTAAATTTCGCCTTGCTGACAGCCAGCAAAGCTTGCTACAGGACTGGGGCAGAGACTTTCTACAAGCTATATCTGTAAAGTTGGCCGAACATGGCCAGCAACTGAACAATCAGCTAGCCATTCTGGAAAATCTAGTGGAAGAGGCCAAAGATATTTATCGGCAACTACGGGTTACTATTCAAAGTTCTCATGGATCCGAGATATGCCCAACTGCAAATCAGGACTCCCAGAATGAGCAGGTTACTCAGGTCATTGGTAAAGCACCAGATCCTGAGACACCAGACGAAGTACTAAGAGACAAGGATGGGACAGCTACTGTTGATATATCAAAGATAGAGTCGTTCTTAAACTCAAAAAACATAAAGATAAAAAGCATAGCTGCGGAAGAAAAAGAGGAAAAGCTAGATCAAATAGCCGCCTTTATGGGCAGCCGATACTCTTTTATCAAGAGATTTTATGGAATGGTTAAATCAAACATGAAGAGCGGCAGTTCTTTCTCCCTAAACCTTAGAGACGAACCTCCACAAGTAGTCAGTTCAACTTGCCAAGTTGCTAAGGAGTTACACGACATCGCATTTTTGGAAGAGTACAGATACTCTAAGGCGCCCAGATGCCTTTTGGTAGCGAGACCCAGTAGGTCGCCTCAGGCGCTGAATTTTCTGGCAGGGAACTGGCTGGAAAGATATGTTAGGGGCACGCTGATCCGCCTTGTTGCGGCTCACACCAAAAAGATCAGTTTCTCTTACGTCGCGAATGCCCAAGTTACTTTATCGAATAGAGCCGATTTTGAGATGGATCTTTTCTTCCATATCAATGATAAATTCTACTGGGTGGAATCGAGGACAGGTGGGTACCAAGATAAAATACAAAAATACTCCAGAATCGCTGATGAACTCGGTCTTCAGGAAAGCCAAGCTTTCATAGTTTTAACTGATGTTAGTCAAGATACAAAAAGTAGTCTATCTTCCCTCTATCACCTGTCAGTGATTGGCGTCGATGAGGTTGAGTCTACCTTTGATGGGATCCTGAAAAGCCATCTCTGAAAGTCTGAAAAAGTCCCCAAGAGCATCGGCTCAGGCCACAATCTTGACGGCTTGCTCCATACACCACCAGGGATCCTCGGCAAAAGCCGGCATGGGAGTGCTGCCTGCTTTGCCCAGAATGGCCAGCCGGACTTCCCGATCCAGGCGGGATCCGGCCCCGTAGGGATCTTCTGAGGGAGGTTCCAGCCGTTGCCCTAGGGGAGGCATTACCATAATGCCCGGCTGCATGCTGCTACCGCTGACCCAGATTTTGAAGCGATCCACCGCTACATCCATCCCTTCCGGTAGTTGCATCTGCAGCAAGTAGCGGGGGCCAGAGCCGATCAGCAGGCTCTCGTTGGGGCGTAAACGGGCAGGCAGATCTGGTTGATAGGGGTAAACCAAATCCACGCTGTACCGCCGCTCGTCAAAGACGGTGACATAAACATGCACTGGAGTGGGGGCTCTGTTTCTCAAGGCAATGGCCAGGTTGCGGCCTGCTTGGATTTGCACTTTCCCTTGGGGATCCCGCGGCAGGGGGCTCACTTCGGCAGGGGCAGAGCTGCTGGCCGGGGTTTCCAGTTGGAGAAATTCCACTTCCAAGATGCTGCTCAGCGCATCGCTGGCAGGTTGCAGGTTCAAAAGATTACCAAAAGCAGCCACGTGCTCCAACAGCCGCACCAGCTTGCGAGGCAGGGCCAGTAGCTTCTTCACCGGGATCCGGAAGGCCGCCAGAGCCACCTCTTCCCCCCGCCGGTAAAAGTGATAAGTGGCATCGGGCAACAGCTCTACCCGCAAGTCCGCTGCTTCCGGGTCTGTGTAGGTCAGAAGCGGTGAGGCCGGCAAGGCCGCCAGCAAATCGGCAACGGGCATTTGCACTTGACTGGGATCCGCACAGGTGAAAGCCACCCGCAACGGCTGGAATCGGATAGAGGACATGGGGAAAACCTGGAACGGAGTCTGCCGTATTCTCCTGCTCTGAGGTTGCCAGGCAAGCAAGCCAAGCTCTATATTACCTGCTCATTACCTGCTCAGTTCTCTCGACTGGGCTGTGGCCAAGTCAGCTCTCGGCCAACAGACTCCCAACAGGCCATAGCTCCGTAATCAAACTTAACACCAAAGGCAAATGGAACCATTGGGAAACTATCCCGGATCCCATCTGCAAATGATCTCTTAATGGTCTATTCTTGATCCTGTTGTCGGGTTTGTGGCTGGAGTGGAGCCCACCTCTCCTCTTTCTAGGCTGATCTACGGAGAACCATGTTTAGCAAAGCTTTTTCTTTTCAGAAGGTGTTTGCGCCAGCGCGTCGTCGGTTGCTTGTCCTGCTGTTGGCTGCGTTGATGGCTGGGTTTGGCTGGGGTCTGGCTCCAGTGTTTGCAGCTAGGGATATTCCTGCAGTGGCTCTGTCGCCAACTGAGTCTATTACCTTTACCGAAGCCCAGTTGGCCAAAGGGAAGAAGCTATTCAACACCGCATGCGCCCAGTGCCATGTGGGCGGCCAGACCTATCCCAACCCGGATGTGAGCTTGAAGCTTTCGGATCTGGAGGGGGCAACTCCCCCACGGGATAATGTGCTGGCGATTGTGGATTACATCAAGAATCCAGTCACCTATGACGGGGTGGAGTCTCTGTTGGAGTATCACCCCAACACCCAGCTCACCAGTGAGTATCCACGTCTGCGCAACCTCACCGACGAGGATCTGAAGCTGATTGCGGGCTACATTCTGGTGCAGGCCAAGACCGTTCCCGGCTGGGGTGGTACCAAGAACGAAAGCCACAGCGACCTATCAGCCTATCTCTAATGCCGCATCTGGATCAGAAGTTGCCTATGAGATGGCGGACCCCGTCTCGCCTCTGGGCCTGGGTCGGGATCCTGGCTTTGTTGTGGCTGGGGCTGGCCAGTCCGGTGGCTGCCCGCATTGATCCTTACGTGAACCAGTATTTGCGGGTGAGTGGCCCTGTGGAATTGCCTCTAGATGCCGCAGGGCATACCCTCACCTTTACCCCAGAGCAGCTCACGGACGGCAAAAATCGTTTTCAGTCCGCCTGTTTGAATTGTCATGTGGGCGGTGCCACTTTGCCGGCTCCCAACATTTCCCTCTCTTTGAAGGACTTGCGCGGTGCCACTCCACCCCGAGATACCCTTCAAGCCTTGATGGAGTACCAGCGGGATCCCCGCAGCTACGATGGCTCGGATTCCAGCTATGGATGCCGACCTGTACCCCCTTCCTGGATGGACGACGAAGCCCTGAGAAATCTGGCTGCCTTTATTCTCAGAGCGGCTCAGGTTGCCCCTGGCTGGGGATCCAACGATTTGATCGATGCCGGTTAGGGTGTAGCACAAAAGCCACCGTGCTAGGCCCGCCAAGGCGAGCTGCATAGCGGTACGGCAGGGCTTTAGACCCAATTCTTTGGTAAGGGCACCTTCTTTTCGCTTTTCAATGCGCTTCTGGCCGCGCGAACCCATCTTTGCCCAAGAGAAGCAGAGGAGAACTGAGCAGATCAGGGGTGAGCGAATAGCCAACCAATCCTCAAAAAGGAAGGCAATTGTATACTCGTTTCAGCTTGGGGTGAGATGCCTGGGCTACTGAGAAAAACCTTTTGGATCCCTTGCATTATTGCTCCGCAACGCTATTGCTCCGCAACGCTGACGCGAAGACGCGACCAAGGTTTTAGGTGTGGGTGCAGTGTCCTGGTTTGAATCAAGATGACCCTAAAAACTCTTCCCTGAACTCCCCTCTCCCTCTGGGAGAAGGGTTTAGGGGTGAGGGTTGACGGCTTTCAAGATTGAAAAAGGCGGGAATAGAGCTGTTGGTGGACTTGACAATCGCGTTCTTGTAGGAGGGTGAAGCTGCCCAAAGCCGGCCAGCTGGGGGAGAGGTTTGGCCTTTCGGCCCGCTTCACAACCGGCAGGATCTCTTGGTGTACCACTGCCTCGATGGGCTCGTACAACTGAGCCAATAGGCTTTGCCCCTCGGTATGCCCCAAAGGTACCAGACGCACCGCTGCCGAGACCAGCCCAGTGAGGGAGGAGAACAAGAAGGCACGCAGGGTATCTTCCAACCCAATGCCCGCCTGAGCGCAGATCCAGCCAAACACCACGGAATGATGCAGTGGATTCCCCTCTGCTTTGGGGACGGAGATTCCCCAGGTGCGTTCTGCCAGTTGAGCTAGGCGTTTGCCCAAATCCAAGCTGGCTTGGCGCGGCTCTGCCGCCCAACGGGTTGCTTGCAGCTGTTGCTGCAGCTTCTCCACTCCCGACTCGGATCCCAATCGGGATAGACGATGGGCCAAGGCACAGGCTCTGCCCTCGGTGGGGGCTAAGCCCATGTGCAAAACCCCCAACAGGTACTGCTGCACCCCAGCCCGATCGCGAAGTTGACCCGCTTGAACGGCAGCTTCCAAGCCCCAGGAGTGGGAATAAGCCCCAATCGGCAGGGCAGAATCGGTGAGCTGTAGCAACAGATAGAAAGTGCCGCTGGATCCTGGAGAAGTAAGTTGGGAGGAGAGCTCACCACGCATCTTCACCAAGCCTTAGCGGGGGCGGATCAGGCCATAGCCGCCATGGTTGCGGACGTAGATAACGTTGATCTCGCCATTTTCGATATTGCGGAAAACGTAGAAGTCGTGATCCACCAGCTCCAACTGGTGCAACGCTTCCTGAACCGTCATGGGTGGCATGGCGAAGTATTTGGTGCGCACCACCTCTGCGGGTAACTCCGCTTGCCGTTCCGTATTTAGCGGATCGGTGACGGGCTGCTGGGCCACTGCCACGGAGGTTTTGGGGGTGTGGCGGACGCGGTGAATGCCGTTCCGTTCTTTGTATTTGCGCAACTTGCGGGCCAGCTTGTCGGCCACACGGTCGATGCTGGCATAGAGGTTTTCGCTGCTTTCTTCCGCCCGGATCACGGTGCCATTGGCGTAGACGGTCACTTCGGCAGATTGGCTGGCACTGATACGGGGGTTGCGGGCTACCGATAGATTGACATCAACCTCACTGGTGATCTGGGCAAAATGACTGACAGCACGCTCAATTTTTTCTTGAACGTAGCTGCGGATGGCGTCGGTAATCTCGACGTTTTTCCCTTGGATCACAAGCTTAGTCATGAGGACTCTCCCAGTCATGTCGGTTTATACCTGAGATAGCGCCTCATCCCCACCCGGGATCCCTCTAACTCTGGAAAGCGATCCCAGCTCACAGGCGACGTCAGCCCTTTAATTGGCAAAAATGGAGCCCTGTCATCAAGGGTGAGCAGATCGGCTTTGGGAGTGGCACTAACCTCTTGGGTTAAGTCTAGGTTAACATCTCGCTCAAGGATCTCTGCCAGAGGTTAAGAATAAATTTAGGCTCTCTTAATGTTTCAGAGATGTTGAATTCCAGATTTTCCCGAATCGCAGGAGCTCTGTAGAGAAGCGGGATCCCCGCCCTGCAAGACATGCACTTCTATTGGCTGTGTTGAGTGTCTTTGGGAAAGGTTTTTTAGAGTTTAAGTTGCAAGTTCCTCAGTCAAAAGCCAAATCTATCATCAAACCCATAGACAGATCTAGCCTGCTAAAAATCTTCCTGAGCTGGATTTTGAGTTGGTTAAACAATGTCTCTAACTCTGACCTGTTTTTGAGAGACTAAACGTGGGCCGTATTGCCCATAAGCTCGGCAATCCAGATGCTTCAGCTTTCCTCCAGGGTATGTTGGTATTATCCTACAGCCTAGCAGCATCTTGATTGGATAGCCATTGACAGCAAAAATGAAGGGATATTGATATAAATTAAGCTTTTTATCGATTTTTTATCAATATGAGGCTTTCGACTTGAGAGATGGTGTTGTTGTCGGTATTAGCTTTGACAAGCCTGTTGTTCACTGTTCCATGCTGTAAGGTTTCTATCGGAGAGCTACATAAGTACATAAGAACTTGGAACTCGGTTCTGCCGCTGCAGTCACCTTGAGGAGCGGTGGGGAGAAGGCCAACTCTTTCCGGGGTGGCTGAAATGCTACCCTCGAAACCAGCTTGGTGTGCAAAAGGTGGGGCAGACTGGGTGGGCGGAGGGATCCCGTTGAAGGCGGCAGAGCTTTTAGACAGAGCAGAAGAGGCTCTACAGGAGCAGTTTCAGGCGGTGGAGAAGACCCTCAGAGAGAACCTGGCGCGGGTGCTGCGGGCCTTTCGCGACCAGCGGGTGGGATCCCATCACTTTGCCGGGGTGTCGGGGTATGGCCACGACGACCAGGGGCGGCAGGTTTTGGATCGGGTGTTTGCCCAGATTATGGGCTGTGAGGCAGCAGTGGTGCGGCTGCAGATGGTGTCTGGTACCCATGCCATTGCCTGTGCTTTGTTTGGGGTGCTGCGTCCGGGGGATGAGCTGCTGGCGATTACCGGCCCCCCTTACGACACCCTTGAAGAGGTCATCGGTCTGCGGGGTTCCGGGCGGGGATCCCTACGGGAGTTTGGCATCGGTTACCGCCAGTTGGATTTGCGGGAGGGAACTGTCGATTGGCAGGCCCTGAAAACCGCCCTCAGACCGCAAACCCGCTTGGTTCACATTCAGCGGTCCTGTGGCTACGATTGGCGGCCCAGCTTTTCCATTGCCCAGATTGCCGAGATGATCCAAATGGTCAAAGCACAAAACCCCGAAGTTGTGGTTTTTGTGGACAATTGCTACGGCGAATTTGTGGAAACCCAGGAGCCAACCCATGTGGGCGCAGATCTGATTGCCGGATCCCTGATCAAAAATCCGGGGGGCACCCTCGTTCCCGCAGGGGGCTATGTGGCCGGGCGGGCAGAGCTGGTGGAGCAAGCCGCTTGTCGGTTAACGGCTCCGGGCATTGGTTCGGAGGGGGGGGCAACTCTAGATCTCAACCGCCTTCTGTTTCAAGGCTTGTTCTTGGCCCCGCAGATGGTGGCCGAAGCGGTGAAGATCGCCCATCTGGCGGCGCAGGTGTTTTCTGATTTGGGCTACCCGGTCTCGCCTCTGCCTCAAACTCCCCGCACCGATATCATCCAGGCCATTCAATTGGGATCCCCGCAAAAGCTGCAGGCTTTCTGCCAAGCGATTCAAAACAGTTCTCCTGTGGATTCCTACCTCACCCCAGTTCCGGAGGTGATGCCCGGTTATGCAGACCCGGTGGTGATGGCAGCAGGCACCTTTATTGCCGGGAGCAGCGCCGAGCTGTCTGCCGATGGGCCGATGCGGGATCCCTACACCGTCTACTTGCAGGGGGGAACCCATCTCTACCATGGGCGGCTGGCCCTAGAAGCCGTCTTGCAAGCTTGGGAAACCCTGTAGGCCAACAGTTTGCTCTCGGCTGAAACAGCAAGGAAGGGGCAAGCCAACAACCTCAAAACTCAGCACGAAGTTGGCAGAAGTTGTCGTCTCTGACCAACTTTTCGCTCAATCAATCAGGGGGTAGGATCAGTCTACAGTTGCCATTCTTTAGAAAGGGATCCCTTCCGATGTTGAGCTGGTATCGTTCTTGCGCATCTCCTCGCCGTTGGGGATCCCGTTTGACTCTGGCTCTGGTGGCATTGGGGTTGGCCGGCGGCTGTCGGCTGCTGGATCGGGTGGGAGAGAGAGGCTTGCCGGTGGGATCTGCGCTGACCCGTTCTGCTCTGTGGAGAGGCAGCCAAACCGTGACGGGAGCGCTGGAGGTGGGAGATCAAGTCAGCCGCCAGTACGGCAGCTTTTGGGATGGGATCCCCGTCACCGCTGAGCCGGGACAGATTTTGATTGCGGCCCTAGAGAGCGAAGATTTTGATGCTTATCTGGAGCTGGTGGACGGTCAAGGGCGGGTGATCGGCTTTGACGATGACTCTGGCCTGGATGTGAATGCCCTGTTGGCAGTGCGTCTGCCGGAGGGAGGCACCTATACCCTGCGGGCCACCAGCTTTGAGCCGGAATCCACCGGCAACTACCGGCTCACCTATATCCTCACCCAGGTAGATTGGCAGGAAAGCCTATCGGGCCGTCTGCAGGAGGGATCCCTTCAGCATCCCGAGGATGGCAGTTGGATGGACGAATATCCCATTGCCGCCCGCGCCGGCCAGATCCTGATCGCTTCCATGACCAGCTCCGATTTCGATGCCTTTTTGCAGCTGCTGGATCCCAGTGGAGAAGTCAGGGCTTGGGATGATGACCAAGGGGGTGGAACCGATGCTCTGATGATTGCCTTTCTGCCCCGCACCGGCACTTATACCCTGCGGGCCAACACCCATAAGCCACGAGAAGAAGGAGCCTATAGGTTACAGTACGCCTTGCGCTAGCCCCTGCTCGCCCAGATTCCCTGTCTTACAGCTTGGATAAGGGGGCTTGTGAACCTTCTGGTGCTGATGTCGAGATTTTGACAGGAATCATCGTTTTTTAACGCCTAATGTTGATATATGTCAGGAGTTGCCAGTTTACCTTCCTAAGATTCTCACAAAGCCAGAAGGGGCACTGCTTGCTGAGCTTTGTGGGAAAGCATAACATCTTATCCTAAGTTGTGACGGAGCTGAAATATTGTCCTCGGGGATGAGGTCTTTTTTCTAGAATCGAATCGATGGCCTAGACCATTCTTTTGCAGTTCAGCCCCTATCTCCACAAAATGGATGCCATGACTCCTGAAATGGTACGCCAGTTTTGGTCTTTGGTCAGCGAGATTGGCAGGCCAGATTGGCTCACAAAGCGTGACGATGACTTGGTGAACCTGCTTCTGAGCGCCTGTCAGAAAAAACACGCCCTCAGCAGTGTCGATGCCTCAATTCTCAATCGCTACATCAGCATTCGCTTGCCCTTGATTCGCGATATCCTCGTGGATTAAACCTAGAGAGGACAAGGTTTTCCCATCATGCTGGCCGCACAAATCACCTTGCTGGTCTACGGGGCACTGCTTTTGGTGGGCGGAGCAATCGGCTATAGCAAAGGCAAAAGCTCCAAGTCTCTCATCGGGGGGCTGGTTGGGGCCGCCCTCAGCGGAGTCAGCTATGGGCTGCTGGGGGTGGATCCCCGCTGGGGGCTGGGCTTGGGCCTGGGGACGACAGTGCTGGGATCTATCGTATTCGCCCTGCGCTACCGCAAAACCCGAACGTTAATGCCTGCCGGCTTGATGTTCATCCTCAGCTTGGGAGCAGCTGTCCTTCTGGGACTTAGCTTTGGAGCGGCCTAGGCGACTTCTGGTTGCGCCGGTGGGGTGAAGTTTGTTGAACATTCGATGTAGTCAATTTCGATGTAGTCAATTTTCAGCTCTCGGCCCGAGCGAATCTCTTCCATCGGGGATCCACAGTTGGGGCAAGCATAGCGCCGGCCTATCTCTGGCTTGTACTCTTGGCCGCAGGGATGGCAATAGGCAATGAGCGGCGTTTCCCGGATGACCAACTGGGATCCCTGTAGGAAAGTACCCTGGGTTTGTGCGGCATAGGCAAAGGTTAGGCTGGCCGGCTCTACACAGGTGAACTGTCCTACCACCAGGTGCACCCGAGCGATCTGAGGCTGTCCCGGCTGACTTTGCCACCAGTCGCGTAGTGTTTGGATCAAGGCGCGGGTCATGTCGGTCTCGTGCATCTCTCACCTCCAGTCGCCGACCATTTCTGGCGTCGCCTCCGGGTGGATGTAGGCGGGCTTTTCTCGGCGCGGCAGTTGCCCAGATACCACCAAATGGGCCAGCGTATCGCAAATAACTCGGGTGGCCATTAGAGCTGTGATATCGCTAATGTCGTAGGGGGGAGAGACTTCCACCACCTCCAGGCCACAGATCGGTGCTTCCCGCACAATGCGCTTGAGCAAGTAGAGCGCTTCCCGCGGCAGCAGCCCACCCGGCTCTGGCCAGCCTGTACCGGGTACAAAGCCGGCATCGATGCAGTCGATATCGAAGCTGATGTACACACAATCGGTGCCGTCTAGGGCTTTTTCGAGGGCGAAATCGGCGGCTGCATCCAAGCCCATTTCGGTGATGTCGGTAACGGTGAGGATGTGGGTGGCCCGCTCCCGGCACACCTTCACCCCTTGCCGTGGCACTTGCCAGCCACCAATGCCCAGTTGCACCAGGTTGTGGGCCGGTGCGTTGCGGATGTTGGTGGCATGAAACCAAGGCTAAGCCTCGACTCATTGTTGCCAGCCGGATAGGGAAAGCCTCGCTTCTTTGGCCAAAGCCGCTTGGGCTTCGGTGGAAAAGCCGTTATTTGCGTTCGATTCGGTGGTCATGGCTGGGATCCCCCATTAGGTGGTGTATTCGGCGTTGATGCGCACGTAATCGTAGCTGAGATCGCAGCCCCAGGCCACGCCCTGGCCGGATCCCTGATGGAGATCCACGGTAAAGGTCACCGGATCCCCTTTCAAGTACTCAGAGGCTGCCTTGCGATCGAAAGCCAGGGGCATTCCCGCCTGCATGAGCAGAAAATCCCCCAGACGGATATCCAACCGGCGGCTGTCAAAAGGGATCCCGGCCCGTCCAGCGGCGGCTGCCACCCGTCCCCAGTTGGGATCGTTGCCAAAAGCTGCCGCCTTCACCAAGGGAGAGCTGGCGATCACACGGGCCATATGCCGGGCTGCCCCATCATCCACAGCCCCACACACCCGAATTTCCAGCAGCTTGGTAGCTCCTTCCCCATCGCGGGCAATGGCCTTAGCCAGATGAATGCAAACTTGGTTGACCATCTCCGCCAAAGTCTGGGCAGCTTCTGTGCCGGCTTGCAGGGGTGGGATCCCACTTTGGCCGTTGGCCAGGGCCAAGAGCATGTCGTTGGTGCTGGTATCCCCATCCACCGTGATTTGGTTAAAGCTGAGGTCGGCAGCTTGCTTGAGGATCTGCTGCCACAGGCGGGGATCCACAGCCGCGTCACAGGTTAAAAAAGCCAGCATCGTGGCCAAGTTGGGGTGGATCATGCCGGATCCCTTGGCAATGCCCCCGACCCTGACGGTGTACCCGTCGATCTCAGCTTGCAGGGCAACGCTTTTGGTCACCAAGTCGGTGGTGATGATGGCGCGGGCGGCGCTCTCCCCCCCCTCTGGAGAGAGGCTGTCGATAAGGCCAGGCAGGGCTGCTTGGATTTTCGGCATTTCCAGTTGTCGCCCGATGACCCCTGTGGAGGCCGTGAGCACCTGATGGGCCGGGATCCCCAACCGTTCTCCCACCCAGAGGGCCAGTTGGGCGTTGTTGCGCTCCCCTTCTTCGCCGGTACAGGCGTTGGCTTGCCCAGCATTGCAGAGGATGGCCCGCACCGGCTGCTGTTGGGCGAGGATCCCTTGGTTGTAGGTAACACAGGCTGCTTTGACCTGATTGGTGGTAAAAACGCCTGCCCCAACCGCATCGCACTCGGAAACGATCAAAGCCAGATCCGCAGCTCCTGAGGGCTTGAGGCCAGCGGCCACTCCAGCAGCTCGAAACCCTTGCGGGGCTGTAACAGCACCTGCAACCGGTTTAAATGGGGATCCCATGTGTTCCTTGGCCAGAGGGTGGTCGGCAACATCATACCGACTTGCTGCTCCGATTTGGGTCATCGCAAGCTTTCCGTGAGAAACTCTCTGGAAACCGGTTCTGAGGGAAAGAGTTGTAGTTACGCCTACCAAGCAGAGGCGGCAGAGAGGGTTATTTTGAAAGTGTGTGCTTCCTCCGCTCCGGGAATTGCCAGCCATGCCCACCCCTGTCATTACCCTCAACCATGTCAGCAAGGTCTATTCCAATGGCACGGTGGCTTTGCAGGACATGAATATGACCATCCAAGAAGGGCAGTTCGTTAGCTTGGTGGGGCCATCCGGCTGTGGGAAAAGCACAGTGCTACGGTTGGTGGCAGGTCTGGGGCATCTGACCACAGGCTCTATCGAATGGGGGCAAAATCTTGAGAAGGATGCTCCCCAAGGGGAACCCAAGTTGGCCTTTGTGTTTCAGGAACCGGCCCTTATGCCTTGGGCGACGGTGATGGACAATGTGGGGCTACCCTTAAAGTTGGCAGGTGAGCCCAAGCCAAAAGCCAATCGAGATGTCTTGGAAGCTCTGCAACTGGTGGGCCTGCGGGGGTTTGAGCGCAGTTTTCCCCGCGAGCTATCGGGCGGCATGCGCATGCGGGTTTCCATTGCTCGCGCCCTGGTAACCAAGCCGCAGGTGTTGCTGATGGATGAACCCTTCGGAGCTCTGGATGAAATCACCCGCAGCAAGTTGAACAGCGACCTGTTGGAGCTGTGGCAAGAAAAGCGCTGGACGGTGATCTTTGTTACCCACAACATTTACGAGGCCGTCTACCTGTCCAACCGCGTGGTGGTGATGGCGGCTCGCCCAGGGCGGGTGATAGCCGATATTCCCATCGATGCGCCCTATCCCCGCTCGGAAGACTTTCGCACCTCTTCCCTTTACAACAACTACTGCCGTGAAGTGTCGGCCCGTCTGCACGAGGCCATGCACGGCTCAGCTCAGGATCCCCCCTATTTGCGCCCCCTCTCTGCTGGACGTTTGCGCTGATGGGATCCCTGGCTTAGCGGTGTTCTCTCTGTTGCGTAAGTCCCTTGATGCCCCAACCTCACGATATGTTCGACCTGTTTGTCCAGCTTCTCGAGCCATGGCGCCGTTGGCTGGGATCCCTTGTTGGCTTGGGGGAGGGCTGGCCTCTGCATTGGCCGGATTGGACTCTGCCCAGGCTGACCGGCGCAGTTGGAGAAAAACTCGGATCCCAACCCACGGATGAGGCAGACATACCGAGTGCCGGCTCAGGGGTGCCCGCGAAGGGGTTGAATCTGAGCCGCTGGCTCAATCTGGAAGTGATTGCCCCCGTCCTCGTCGGGATCCTCTTCTTGGTGGGCTGGGAAGTGGCGGTGCGGGTAACAGGAGTGCCCCACTACCTCTTGCCGGGGCCGATTTTGGTGGTGCAAACCCTCATCCGCGACTGGGGAACGCTTTTTCCTTCCCTGTTGATCACTGTGCAAATTACGGTGGTGGCCTTTTTGGCTGCCACAGTGTCGGGGCTTTTGGTCGCGATTGTGTTCACCCAGAGCAAGTGGATTGAGCGCAGCTTTTTCCCCTATGCGGTGATTTTACAGACGATGCCCATTGTCTCCATCGCCCCGCTGATCATCATTTGGCTGCGCAACAACACCTTTGCCGCGATGGTGGTGTGCGCCTGGATTGTGGCTTTTTTCCCGATTCTTTCCAACACCACTCTGGGGCTGAACAGCGTCGATCACAACCTGCTCAACCTGTTCCAACTGTACAAGGCCAACCGCTGGCAAACGTTGATCTACTTGCGGCTACCCAGTGCCATGCCCTATTTCATGGGGGGCCTGCGCATCAGCGGTGGCCTCTCTTTGATTGGGGCGGTGGTGGCGGAGTTTGTCGCTGGTACTGGCGGGCAGCGGGCCGGGATCGCCTACCAGATCTTGATCTCCAGCTTCAACCTGCAGGTGCCCCGCATGTTTGCGGCCTTGATTTTGGTCACCGGCTTGGGGATCCTGATCTTCATTTCCTTGAGTGCTCTATCCGACCGGGTGTTGGGCAAGTGGCATGAGAGTGCTGTGCGCCGAGAGAACTGAAAAATTGAACTTTGGTGAAAATTAGGGCCCCCTCTCTAACATCTAGGGTCATTTGGATTCAAACTAGGACGCTGCACCCACCCCTAAAACGTTGAACGCACGCGGCCAAAGGCTTTTCTCAATAGCTCAGGCGCCTCACTCTAACCTGAAACGACTAAGTGCCTTGAATAGGAGCAGGTGGAAGGCGTCTTCTGGAAAAGCCCAGAGATATCGCTGCGCTTGCTGTCGGCGGCTATCTCAGATGCTATTTTTGGGTTGCTATCGGAGGGGGATGAACTCAGTGCGGCCAATGATTTGCTGGCCTTGATCCGAGAGCGCGTAGTTGATGAAATCGGCCACCACAGGGCTAGTCCTCTGAGGTGCCACCAAAAACACATTCCGCGCCAAGGGGTAGCTGCCCCTCTGGATGGCCTCACGGGTGGGCATCTGGCCGTCGATGGGCACAATCCGCACCGTTTGCTGGTTTTGCACCTGATCGACAGTGCTGTAGGTGATGCCATCTTCTCCCAAAGCCCGCAGCAGCGGGGTGGTGACATCTTCTGTGGCGGTGGTGAAGTAGGGAGGGTTATCGGGAGCGAAGGGCAGCCCCAACAACACGAGTTCTTGGAAAACGCTGTAGGTGCCGCTCTGGGGGGCGCGATTGAGGACCCGAATCCGCCGATCCGGGCCGCCCACCTGGCTCCAATTGGTGATCCGACCCTGGAAGATATCGGCCAATTGCTGCAGCGTCAGTCCTCCTTTGTAGGGGTTGTTCACCCCCACCGCCACCGCCAGGGCATCTTTGGCCACCGGGATCGCCTGTAGACCCGCCTGCACTTCGCTGGCATTGAGGGGGCGGGAGCTAGCGGCCATCTGGATGCGACCTTCCATCAGGGCCTTCAGGCCGGCATTGGATCCATTGGGCTTGCCATCCGGGATCCCATAGGCGAGGGGAATGCCGGGGTTGCGCTGGGTGTAGCCTCCCTTCAGGGCCAAGACGATCCGGATCATCGTGACGCTGCCATCCATCTGGAGCACTGCTGGGTTGGGCAGAGAAGTATCCAGATTAACGGCGTTGGCAGGCGGGTTGGGTACCTGGGCCTGAGGGGGGTTGGGCGCTGTTGGGGCTTGGGGCCGGGCAGCTGGAATCTGGCTGGGGATAGGAGGCGTGTTCCCTCTATTCAGGAATGAGTCCAACAGGCCGGAACGATAGGCATACCAGCCGCCGCCTCCCAGTATCGCGAACAAAAGAATGTAAACGATTGGAGGTGGGCCGGAAGGTCGTGCAGTCATGGGATCCCCCCTAAAGAAAATTCACGATCCAGACTTTTGAGACTTCCCCCTCTGTTGTATCAGCTATCCGCGCAGATTGGGTGAGCAGCAGGTTAAGGTGCATCTATCCGCACATGGCCGCCTCTCGTCCCACCTCGCGCAGCTCGATCACATCCGCACGGGGATCCGCCTGCACAACTTCCAACTCGATCCAAGCCCCCAGAGGAATCTGGCGTTCTAGGCGCACCGGCACCCGAAAGGCAATCTCATCCAGCATGGCCAACACCAAGTTTTCCTGCTCGCGCAGGTAGCCCAAGACCAGAGCCCGCCAAATTTGCCCCGGTCGCAGGCGCAGGTATTCGATGCTCCAATAGCGCTTGGATTTCCGCTCCACCTGGTTGGCCTCAGCGGTGCCCGGCTCAATCCCCAGCAGCAGCTGCTGCACATCCGCCTCCGTCAACGGCAAGGGATCCCCGCGCAAAAAGGCCTTGATCTGGTAGTGGGCCACCAAGTCCAGGTAGCGCCGAATCGGGGAGGTAACCTGACAGTAGGCCTCAAGCCCCAGCCCCGTATGTCGCCCCGGCTGGGTGGCTACTTCCGCCCGCGATAGACAGCGCATGATGGCAAAAGACCGAACTGGCCCCTGGGGATACCTATCCAGCACTTCGGGAGGAGGTAAGTCGGGAGCCGGCTGCAGACGATAGGGCACCGGGATCCCATTTTGGCTGGCGAAGCGAGCCGCCACCTCGCCGGTGAGCACCATCATTTCCGCCACCATCTGCCGCGCAGGAGTATCCTCGATTACCCGGAGGTGGGGGATCTCGTCGATGACCTTGATATCTTGCTCGGGCAAGCCAATTTGGATTGCCCCTTGAGCCATCCGCCAGGCATAACGCCACTGGGCTGCCCGGGCAATGGCTGTCAGTTGAGCCTCTGCCCCCAACTCCAACATTTCATCGGCATCTTCGTAGGTGAGGCGGTAGGTCACTTTGATCTGGCTGAGGCAAATTTCGGAATCCCGGATCTGGCCGTCGGATCCCAGTAGAATGCCAAAGCTAAGGGCAGGCCGCACCTCTCCCTGCACCAAGCTCATCGGGCCAGTGGACAACTCCGGCGGGAACATCGGGATCACCCGCTCCGGCAAATAGACACTGGTGCCACGCTTGCGGGCTTCTAAATCAAGGGGATCCCCCCACTGCACCCAACAACTGGGATCGGCAATGTGGATCCAGAGCTTCACCGCGTCATCCGACCAGAACTCGACGCTGAGGGCATCGTCAATGTCGCGGGTGCTGGCATCATCGATGGTGTAGGTGTGGAGGTGAGTGAGATCCTGCCGCAGGTGGGGATCCCAGAAAGAGGGAGGCTGGCTGAGCAGGGCTTGGGTGTATCGCTCCACCGCCTTCGGGAACTGGGTTGGGATCCCGGTGAGGCGCAGGGCCAGGTTCTCGTGGCGGCTCCACAGCCCCAGAGCCACCAAAGCTTCAAAAGCCCCCTGCGGAGTGTCAGGAAACCCCATCAGCTCCAGCAGTTGCGAGGCCCGTTCCCGATCCGACGGGTTGAGATTGGAAGAGAGATCCTCGTGGCTGCGAATGGCTGCTGCTGCTCCCTGCAGGGCCAGGCGTTCCAGCACCTCCAGGCGGGCCCGCTCGGCAGGAGTCCAGGGATACCCTTGGCCGGGATGAGCCAGAGCCTCCCGCAGGTGGGCCTCAAACTCTGCTTGTTCCTGCTGCCGTTGTTGGGCGACGGCCATTTGATGGAGGATCTCCTTCACCTGAGCCGGAGTGCGGGGTTCGTAGCTCTCCCCCTTTTGCTTGAAGTAGGTGCGATCCTCGCTCAAGAGGCGGTAGGCGGCATAGGTAGAGACCGGAGAATCATCAGAAAACAACAGCCGAGCCATCTCCGCCAAGCTCAGGGGCTGACGCTCCTCCTGCACCAGTTCCCAGGCCAACGCCAAACTTTCGGGATCCAACTTTGCCTGCACCGCCTGCCAAAAGCCGGGAATGTCGGAAGCCGTGAAGCTGGATCCCCCGTTCAAAGCAAAGGTAATCTGGCGAGGGTGAACACTATGAACCTGCCCGGAAGGCACCCCCAGCAGTAGGTTCTTCTTACCCTCAGTGCCCTGAACCACTGCCAACACACGGTCGTTATTGTAACGAAACTCCACCAGTGTGCCCTTTTCCACCCGTTCTCCCCATGTCGGCTGTCGTTAAAGCGCAGGCTTTCTTCCATTCTCCATCAGCTCTGCCCGCCTGCCTACGTGGAAACCCCGGCCAGAAGACATACGGACACTATGAACAGGTAGCAGATGTTAGATATATCGGTACTTAAGCATATAGGTATGTGATATATAGACACACGAGATACAAATTTTTGGGTAGATTGCGGTTATGTGTTGGGCACTGCGATTTCAGAGCAGAGGCCAGCTCTGCCAGGTTTGTGGGATAAGGTTACCAACTAGGGCTCCTAAATTCCGTAGAGATACTGTTGCCAGCCAGGGCTCCTAAATTCCGTAGAGATACTGTTGCCAGCATTTCGCAAGTGGATACTTCCACTTCTTCCATGTGTGATATCCTAGGGGTAGGGCACAGTTACCATAGGCTGCTCCCCAATTGAGCAAGCAAAAGGGTGGTACTCAAGAGTCGTTTCCCTACAGTGAAAGTCACGGAAACAGGAGATTCCGTATTTCTTCACCTAAAACTTTTTAGCTTAGCGCTCAAAAGGTAAACCGTGGACAACCCAAAGCGACTGTTGCTCATCGATGACGATCCGAACTTAATCCTGCTGGCCAAGGACTACCTAGAGTTTCGCGGCTACGAAGTGGTGGCGGCGAGCAACGGTCTGGAGGGGTTGGAAGCGATGCGCCATTTCACTCCAGACCTGATCATCTGCGATGTGATGATGCCGGAGATGGATGGCTATACCTTTGTGGAAACCATTCGCTCCAACAGTGCTACGGACTGGATACCTGTGATTTTTCTGTCGGCGCGTGGGCAGACGGCGGATCGGGTGCGCGGCCTGACCACAGGGGCAGATGTTTACATGGTCAAGCCCTTTGAGCCGGAAGAATTGGTGGCGCAGGTGGAGTCTTCTCTCAAACATACCGAGCGCCTGTTACAAGTGCAGAATGTGGGCATTCAGCCGGTCATAAAACTGGATCGGGAAATTGAGCTGACGCCAACAGAAACTAAGGTGATCCAGTACGTGGCCAGGGGCCTGTCCAACCGCGAGATTGCCGAAACTCTTGGGGTGAGCCAGCGCACCGTTGAAAGCCACGTCAGCAACATGCTGGGCAAAACCGGCCTGCACAACCGCACAGAACTGGCCCGCTGGGCAATAGAAAGTGGTTTGGGCAAAAAACCGTTGTAATTCCCGCCACCCCTTTCAACGGCTGGAGAACTCTATCTCCTCGGCGCGATTGGAGATAGGGTAGTGATCGCACTTGAAGGGCAAGGTAACTGGGGTGGGCAAGTCTTTTCAATGGCGGGGGAGGATCTGCTGGCCTTGCCCCAACGTACATTGGCCGCCGATTTTCACTGCGTTACCCAAAAACTGGGTCTAAAGCCCCGTCCTTCCAGGACAGTTTTTGCCCTGTTGTTGTCATTTTAAACAGGAATGAAACATTTCCGTTGCATTGCTTCCTAGCTCCTTTCTCCCTCTGGGACAGGATCTAAAGGTGATTGTGGAAGCGGCGTGGAACGTTTGGGCAGCAGCGGGGGTGTCTCAATCTAGTTTGAAATGACTATAGACCTGCAATGATATAGACCTGCAATGAAATAAACCCATGCTGGTCAGGGAAGCCAAACTCCTCAACGCCGCTCCAGCGCCATACCAAGCCTTGGATGAGGCCCTGCCCAGTTTGTCCGCAACCAATGCTTGCGTCACTGGATGGATGAGCGTGGTGTCAACAAAGCTGCCTTGTACTCCCGATGCAATGTTAACTTGGCAACTGGGATGGGTTTCCCCGCAAGGCTTCCAGGAAGGCAAATACTGCAGGCGGATGCAGCGCAGAGGCCAGAACGGCAGCCCCGATCACCCGCTCCAGTGGGATCGGCAGCCGGCGGATCTGGATCCCTTCGGGAATGGGAATGGCGGCCAAGCGGGGCAAGATGGCAGCCCCCAGACCCTGTGCCACCATGTTCACAATGGTGGAGTCTTCCTTCACCAAGTAGGCCACCTTGAGGGTTTGGTGAGCAGCTTCCCAGTGGTTCCGCACCGCGGTGGTGCATTCGGCGTAGTTGTAGAGAATGTAGGAAAAACGGGAAAGATCCTCCCAGGTCAGGGTTTCCGGCAGGGGCCCAAAACTCAGCGGAACCAACACAATGAACTCATCGCGGGCAATCTCCCACGTCTGTAGATCCTCACCAGCCCGCGGCAGGGGCAACAGGCCAATATCCACCTGGCCCGATCGCAACAGATGTTCGACAGTGGCCGGATCTTCTTCTGTGAGGGTGAGGGTAATCTGGGGAAATTGTTGGCGGAAGCGGGCGATCACCGGCGGCAGCAAATGGGTTGCAGCACTGCGAAAAGCGGCAACTCGCACATTTCCCCCCCGCAACCCTTTTTCCAGGTTGGCCTCATAATCCATTTGTTCCCGCAGTTGCAGCATTTTGCGAACATGGCGCAGCAGTCGCTCCCCCACCGGGGTTAGGCGCGCCCCAAAGCGACCGCGCACCAGTAGAGTCACCCCCAATTCTTCCTCTAGGCTGGCAATGGCCCGGCTCACCGCCGACTGGGAAATGTGCAATTGCAGAGCGGCATCGCTGAAATTCCCCCGCTCCACCACAGCCACCAGGGTTTGCAGTTGTGAGATGTTCATGGATCCCATCTATTCGATCTGCGCATAGATGTGATGCTATCTCAGGTTTGAACCCTCCGCCGCACCTGACTAAACTACGACATAACTTCTCCTTCACACTGCGAAACAGCGGGAAACAGTGTGAAAACCTCTTTATCTTCCTGTCGTTGGTCAAGTGTCCCTATGTCGAGATCCATGTTTGCCCTATTGCCTTTCCATCAATTTCGAGATACTCCCGGCGTGCGTTTTTTTGACATCACGGTTGCGCGATCCAACGCCCGCGATTTGGTTTACCACGATGGGCCGGCCATCAGTCCCCCCAATAATCCTCAGGGCTATTGGCAGTTTTATATGCATCCACACCAAGAGGACAACCTACTGGCTCTATGGGGCGGACGGACGTTTTACCTGGTGAATTTTAGCTGGCGGGATCCCTTCCATATTGTGCGCCTGGAAGCGAACCGAGGCATTTTGCGCATTCCTCCCGGCACTTTTCACCGTTCCGTCTCCGATCCAGAGGGATCCATCGTATTGAACCAGGCGGTGCGCGACGAAAAAGCCATCTTGGAAAAAGAATTTCGCATCTACGACAGCAGCCGCATCCCCCGATTGCTGCAGGTGACCTCGGCGCCTGCACCTTTGCCCCGCATTTGTGCCTGAGTACAGTTAACCCATGCCCCCCCGCGAGTCAATCAGGGCTCGCAATCGGGCAGCAGCCTGTGTGAGCTGTGCCGAGGGAATGGACACTGTGGGGTCGAAGGGATGCCCTGGTGGGTTGGCTGTGGCCAGAGGCTCAGCCCTCTTTGGGGATCCCTGCAGGTGAAAACTGAAGCTAGAGTAAAGATGGGTGCTGGGGGATCGACCAATGCTCTCTCTGGAGCGCAAGGGCATAGCGGATAGCTCGCTCAATTTGGCGGAGTACATCGACCATACTCTGCTGTTGCCGATGGTTACTCCAGAACAGATTGACCAGGGGTGTGAGATTGCCTTGCGCTATGGCTTCCCCACTTTTTGTGTTCCTCCCTGCTATGTGCCGCGGGTGGTGGAGCGGCTGCACGGATCCCCGGTCAAGGTGAGCACGGTGGTGGGGTTTCCCCTGGGCACAACCACTGCAGAGGCTAAGCTCTACGAGGCCCAACTGGCGGTGGAGCAGGGGTGCCGGGAGCTGGATGTCCGCATCAACTTGGCTTGGCTCAAGGCGGGGGAGCTGGATCGCCTCCATGCTGAGATTGCCCAACTGGTGGAAGAAACGGGGGTTTGCGTCAAGGCCATTTTGGAAACGGCTCTGCTGACCGAGGAGGAGAAAAAGCTGGCCGGGGAGATTTGTATCGATGCGGGGGCGGCTTTTTTGATGACCTCCACCGGCTGGATGGGGGGGGCGACGCCGGCAGATGTGCAACTGTTGTGGCAACTCAGCCGCGGCAAAGTGGGGGTGAAAGCGTCGGGCGGCATTCGCACGGTGGCTCAAGCAGAGGCCATGATCCAGGCGGGGGCCAGCCGTATTGGCACCTCTTGGGGGCTGGAGCTGATGCAAGAGCTGCGAGCCAGAGGAACCCCATGAGTGGGCGCACCTATCGGGTTACGGGCATCAACCTGAAAGGGATCCCCCTGGGAGAGGCGGATCGGATTGTAACCATCTTGACCCGCGAGCAAGGGTTAATCCGGGCGGTGGCCAAGGGATCCCGTAAGCAGCCTTCCAAGCTGGGCGGGCGGATGGAGCCTTTTGTCATCAACGATTTGCTGATGGTGCGGGGGCGTTGGTCTGCCCAAGCAGATACCTCCCAGCGTTTACAGCGCATCGTCCAAGCGGAAACCCTGCAGACTTTTCCTCGTCTCAGCCGCAGCTTAGCCCATCTCACAGCAGCGCAGTATTTGGCGGAGGTGGCCTTGCTGTTGGCCTTGCCCGATCAAGCCCAGGAAGAGCTGTTTGTGGTGTTGGTCGAACACTTGGAACGCATCGAGCGGGCTGCTTCGGAACAGGCCGTTCTGCCCTTGCTCACCCATGGGTTGTATCACCTCCTGGCGTTGGCAGGGTTTGCCCCTCAGGTGCAGGCTTGTTACTTCTGTCAAGGGGAGTTGGTCGACGGCGTTTTTTTCAGCCCCCAATGGGGTGGCTTGATCTGTGATCCCTGCCGGGTGGCCCAGCGGCCCAGCCCGATTGCCTGGGTCTCCGCTTCTGCCTTGCGTGCCTTGGGATCCCTGCCCAGCTCCACACTGCCTCTGCCGGAGGATTCGCTGCCTTTGGCTGCTTGGCTGGAGGCAGAACGTCTGTTGCGGCGTGTTTTGGAGCATCATACAGATCGAGAAATCCGTTCCGCCGAGCTATTGGCCAGTTGCTACGCTGTTCCCACCGCAAACGGTCAAGGATCCCCAGCTTTTCCTGAGGGACATCCCGAAAAATGGGCATCGGTCTGAAAAAGTTGTGAAGGTATGTATCAAGTCCGGCCCAATAGCCGCAAAATAGAGCATCGAGGCGGGTTGGCAGCCGATTTTGGATGATAAATTAGGTTATGGAAAGTAACTTCTTACGAAGGCCTCTCAGGTTTGAGCAATGGTTTGGGGGGAGGAGTGCCTTGCACCAGGTACTGGACAGCATCATCAGGTGGGATTGAAGTTGGAGCTTTTAACAAGATTGAATCCACTGCCGAGAGGGCCTTCTGCTTGGTGCTTGTTTCCCGGAGCTGCATCCCTGGGGTGCGGCTTTGGTTAATTGCAGATGATTGCTTGTGAGTGTTCAATTTCACTCGGTGAGTCTGCCCAACTGAGGAGCAGCCCCTGAGGTTCCTGTATCCGCCCAACTCAAGTTAGCGCCCACCTCAGTTCTTTTTCAGATTTCTCTTTTACCGAGTACCGTTAGAAGTTCAGGAGTTGCAGCACCGTGGAAGCACAGCGTAAGGAACGGATTCTGGTGGTCGATGATGAGGCCAGCATTCGACGCATCTTGGAAACCCGTCTGTCCATGATCGGATACGATGTGGTCACAGCTTCGGACGGCGAGGAGGCGCTGGAGGTTTTCCACAAGCAGGATCCCGACCTGGTGGTGCTGGATGTGATGATGCCGAAGCTGGATGGCTATGGGGTTTGCCAGGAGCTGCGCAAAGAATCCGACATCCCCATCATCATGCTGACGGCGCTGGGCGATGTGGCCGACCGTATCACGGGGCTGGAGCTGGGGGCAGACGACTATGTGGTCAAGCCCTTTTCCCCCAAGGAGCTGGAAGCTCGCATTCGGTCGGTGTTGCGACGGGTGGCGCGGTCGGCCCACGATGGGATCCCCAGTTCCGGGGTGATTCAAGTGGGGGATATTCGCATCGATACCAACAAGCGGCAGGTCTACAAACGGGACGAGCGCATTCGCCTGACGGGGATGGAGTTTAGTCTGCTGGAGTTGTTGGTCAGTCGGTCGGGGGAGCCTTTTTCCCGCTCCGAGATTTTGCAAGAGGTGTGGGGCTATACCCCGGAGCGCCATGTGGATACGCGGGTGGTGGATGTCCACATCTCGCGGCTGCGGGCCAAGCTGGAAGATGACCCCAGCAACCCAGAGCTGATCCTGACGGCCCGAGGCACCGGCTATCTGTTTCAGCGCATCGTTCAGGGAGAGGAACAGGCACGGTCTTGAGAGGGGATCCCTTGCAACTTCTCTTCGAGGGCAACCTGGACTCGCCTCAGCACGCCAACCCAGTCTCCCGGTGTGTCTTGTCGAAACAGTCGCATTACCCCGGGGTACCAGGGGCTATCTTCTCGATGGAGCAGCCAGCGCCAATCGGCGGCAAAGGGGAGCAGCACCCATACCGGCTTGCCCATCGCCCCGGCCAAATGAGCAACGGCTGTATCAACGCTGATCACCAGATCCAACTGGGCAACGGCTGCGGCTGTATCGACAAAACTGCGGAAACGGGATCCCAGCTCCAACACTTGGTGCTGCTCCAATAGGGATCCCAGCGGCCTTAGATCTTCCCCCACCTGCAGGCTAACCCACTGGATGGAAGGCACATGCAAGTGCTGGAGCAGCAGATCCAGAGGACAACTTTTCAGCCTTTGCACGCGGTTGAGATCAGGGTGGGCACGCCGGCCGCTGGCCCACACCAGCCCCACTTTCATCCGCTCCTGGGAAAGCTCCGGCCAGTCTTCCCGCCAGGAGAGGCTCAAAGGGATCTGCGGCCCACTTGCGCGAACGGGATAGACAAGATAGGGGATGCGGGCCGGGATCGTCTCCAGAGTGGTGCCCAACCGCTGTGGCAAGCTGAGCAAAGGCAGATGGCAATCAAAAGAGGGCAAGGGATCTGTTTCCGAGATCACCTGCACCTGGGGCAGGCACCCTCTGAACAGCTCCACGAGGGATTCCTGGCAGCGAAGGCAGATTTGCGCTTGGGGATGGGCCTCGGCCAGCAGCGGCAAGTAGCGCACAAACTGAATCGTGTCCCCCAACCCTTGTTCGGCGTAGATCAGCAGGGTCTGGCGGCCCAGAGGGGATCCCGTCCACAGAGGGGAAAGAAAGCGCGGGTAGGTCGCCCCTTGTCGCTGCAGCCGCCATTCGTATTCCCGCCACCCCTCCTCGTAGCGGCCCAGGGTCAGCAAAGCCGTGCCCAGGTTGTAGTGGATCTCCGGCCAGTGGGGGGCCAACTGCAAGCTGCGCCGATAGGCTTCAATGGCCGCTTCCAACCGGTTTTGTTCCTGCAAGATGGTGCCCAGGTTGTTGTGAGGCTGGGCGTCCCTCGGCAGCAGCAAGATGGCCCGTTGCAGACAATCGGCGGCCTCCTCCAAGCGATCTTGCAGGTGCAGGCAGTGGCCGAGGTTAACGAGAATTCGCCCCTCCTGGGGTGCAAGGGCGAGAGCTTGGCGAAACCAGCCTTCCGCTTCCTCAGCTTGGCCATCGAGCATCAGGGCATTCCCCAAAGCTGCCAAGGCATAGACCTGGGGAGGCTGGGCTGCTGCTGCCTGTTGCAACACCTCAATTGCCTGGGCCAATTTCCCCAGGGTGAGCCAACAACTGCCCAATCGGAAAAGCAATTGCCCATCACCGGGGGCAAAGGCCAGGCCCTGTTCGTAGGCTCGCGCCGCTTCCTCTGGGTTGCCAAGCTGCATCCAGGCATCGCCCAGATCCTGCCAGGCCGGCACCCAATCCCCCCGCAGGTGCAGAGCCAGTTGCAAGGGGGTCAAAGCTTGGCGGGGATCCCCCATCTGCAGATAAAGGGATCCCAGCAACGCCTGAGCAGCGAACAAACGCGGCTGGGTGCGGGTAAGCTGCCGGCAGAGGTGCAGAGCAGCTTTCAGATCCCCCGCCTGTCGGTAGCGTTGAACCAACGCCAGAGCCGCCTCTGGGGATGGGATCTCGGATCGCCGCTCTGGATTCTGTGACTTAGCCGCTTGCCGATTGTCTTTCCCTCGCCCAAAGCCCCGTGGCACGTCTTTGCCTCTTTTTTGCCTCTTTTGAGATCCCTTTCACTTCTTAGCCCCCTCCCCTCAGTGTCCAAATGACAGCAGTGGGACAGGATCCCTACTCAGGCTAACAAAAGGTTCCCACTGCCCCACTTTTCACAGGCCATCCCTGGGGCTCAGTTGCGGCGAAACAGGCTGTCCAAGTAGATGCGTGCCGCCCGCCGGTCGCTCTCCCCACTTTGGAGCAGGAATAACGAGAGCGCTGCCGTCACCACCCGATCCTGATCCCAGTCGGGATGGCGAGAGAGGTAGTTTTGGAGGGTGTCATGCAGCTCCTCAGGAATTTCGCTCAAAATGCTGACGCTGTGAGAACTCATAGTCCAACTACTCACTCGGGCTTAAGAGGGGAGAAAACGGTATCCCGCAAAACCTGCGGCCACAGCCAAAACTTGGGCAGCTCGAACAGAGCGAACCCGCAACATCAAAACCCAACCTAGATAGGCCAAGAGCCTCAGCAGGCTCGCAAGCAGAAAAGCAAGCAATATAGGTTCATAGCTTGCCCCTATCCCAGCGGATGGGAGGGAGGGCATTCACAACTGTTCCTAAGCCTGTCGTGGGCCGTAGAACAGATGAAGTCTTTTCTTTACTAAGGAGAGCGCTCGGGAAAATCTCCACACCACTCACCCTCAGGTGGGGCTATTCTGCCCTCTGCCCTATGGGGGATGTCAATCCCAAGCCAGGGATCCAACCGGACAAAAGCCTGCCATTGGCCTTGATGGGATGGGAAAAAATGGCGCGATCCCGTTACGTTTCTCAGGGTGTAGTCGCCTGAACCTTACCCACCTCCACTTTTCCACAGAAACCCCCGATGCCGCCCCCTGAGGGAAAGGCCCTGTGGAAAACAGCCCACCCGCCTGTGGAAAGCCTGGGGAAAACCTGTGGATTTCTGGGAAATCTGAATTTGTCCAAAAATTTTTGTGTTTGTATAGAGCATTTCTCAGGGCCACTCGACTCGGTAGCGCAAAAACAGCTCCTTGGAACCGCGGCGGCATTCCAGCAGCTCCAACTGGGGCGGGGATCCCTGCACTTGCCAACCCTCAATGCTGGCAGGGGCATCGGCGTATCCACTCAGCAGCACCGGAGCGAGGGTAACCCACAGCTCATCCAAGGCTCCTGCCTGCAGAAATGCCCCCAAAAGCCGCCCCCCACCCAACAACCCCACCCGTTCAATGCCCAAGCTGCGCAGGCGCGCCAGCCGTGCCGGCAGATCCCAATCGGCAGCCACCCAGATATCCTCAAAGCCGGTTCGGTTCTGCCAAATTTGGGATCCCTTGGGAGTTGTCCACAGCCAACGGGTGAGGGGCTGGCGAAAAAACGGCAAATCCTCAGGAATATCTCCGCTGCCAGAGCAGATGATCGTCAGAGGCTGGGGGGATAGGCCCTGAGCAGTTCTGCGTTGGATCAACTCGGGATCCCGAATATGCAGACTGGTGCCGTAGGCCCGCAGAGTGGCTGCCCCCATGATCAAAGCCTGTTGCTGAGCAGCTTGGGTTTCCAAATGCCGATAGTCCTCAGGGCTGCTGAAGGAGGGCCTCTGCGCTCGGTGGGCTGCGATCTTTCCATCCAAGCTCTGGGCGAAGATGGCTACCAAATGGGGACGATTCAAAGACAAGATTGCTGAGAAAGGGTGGGCAAACCCTACAAATTGACCAGAATAGAGTCAGCTAGAAATCGCAGGAGCCCCGCACTGTACCCGTAGGGTCAGTGCCGGGAGGAATGCGGAAGTTACGATAGAATCATGACCCAAGTCCTGACCGTCTCCTGCAAGCTCAAGGTAGCCCAGTCGCAAGCCGCAAAGTTGGATGCGACAATCGATGCCTTTGTGCAGGCGTTGAACTGGGTCAACCAAAACACACCAGAAAAAGTAGTCAACGCAGTCAAACTCCAGTCCCTTTGCTATTACCAGATTCGCGCTCGGTTTGGCTTGTCCAGTAACTTGGCTCAGCAGGTCTGCAGACGGCTGGCCGGTGCCCGTAAAGTTGCCCAACAGAAAAACCGTCCGGTCAAAGCGTTCAAGAGAGGCTTTGCGACCTACGATGCCCGTATCTTTTCGTTCCGCGAGAAAGACTGGTCGGTGTCGCTGACCACGGTGGAGGGTCGGGAGCGCTTTGAGCTGGCGATTGGCCGTTACCAGAGAGAACGGCTGGCGGGCTCCAATCCCAAATCTGCCACTCTGGTCAAGCGTAAAGACGGTTCCTACTCCATTCAAATCTGTGTGGAAACGGAACCGTGCCCACCGCAACGCACGGATAGAGTGCTGGGCGTGGATTTGGGAAGGACGGATATTGCTCATACATCGGAAGGAGATAACTGGAATGGACAGCAGTTGAACCGAGTCCGAGACCACTACTCCAAGCTGAGGGCGGCACTCCAACGCAAAGCCAGTAAGGGCACCCGCAGTTCGCGGCGCAGATGCAGAGAACTGTTGCAACGGCTGTCTGGCAAGGAGAGGCGCTTTCAGGCGTGGGTCAATCATCGCATCTCCAAAGCTATTGTCTCTAGGGCAAAGGCGACAAACAGCGCTCTTGCTCTGGAAGACTTGACAGGGATCCGGGAGCGCATCAACCAACAACCCCGCAGTAAAACTGAACGGCGCAGGGCCAACAGTTGGGCGTTTTATCAACTCCGTCAATTTTTGGAGTACAAGGCTCTGCGTGCGGGGGTTGCTCTGATTCTTGTGCCGCCTGCCTACACGTCGCAGACCTGCCACCGGTGTTTGCACATTCATCCCGACCCTGCGCAATCCTACCGCAATGGGAAGCAGTTCAAGTGTGGGCACTGTGGATGGGAAGGGGATGCGGATTTGAATGGTGCGAATGTGATTGCGCTTTTGGGGGCTGCTGTAAACCAGCCTAGAGGTTCGTGGTTGGCTTGCCAACTGCAGGGCTACCGAAAGCCCGCCCTGTACTGCGAAGCAGTCAGGGTCGGGTAGTTTACGCATCGCCGGGGGAACCGTGGCACCGGTCACCAGAGCGCCCACGCGGAACGGATATGCTAGGGACATTTCAATCCTCCACCATCCGGGTTGAAGTCGAGGCCAGTGCATCGACCGTGCAGCGCTGTCTGACAGAGGTGGGATTGTTGCAGCAGTGGATCTGGCCCCAGCAACTGCAGGGATCCCTTCCCGAAAGGCTGGAGCCGGGCAGCACCTTTGCGGCCCAATGGGGCCCCCTCTCGATCATGCACCAGGTGGAAACCCTGCTGCCGGAACGGCTGCGCCTGCTGATGTGGGGAGGAGCCGATGGCTACTGTGACTGGCTGTGGGGGAACGGCTGGGTGCAGTTGCGGGTAGAGGCCGTCTCTCTCCTGCCCTTGGGCTTGGGACAATTGCTGATGCTGCGGCGGCTGCAACAGTTTGCCCAAAGCCAAGAACAGCGCCCCTCTTAGGACTTAAAAAGCGACCTTCCGGCAAAATCCGTGGATCCTCGGCTTGACAAAATGCGTTTCGGTTGCAGCATGCTACTTCTCTAAAGATTTTCCACTACGATAGTTGTAGCAGAGCTTACTCTTCCCGTCCGAGAGGCCCAATGAATCCGCCGACCAGCCCCACCCCAACCGCCATCGAGCAGGAAAAGTTTGAGATCCGCTTGGGAGAAGCCCTCAACCGAGCAGGACTGCTCACCCCCGCCCAACTGGCTCAGGCCATGTGGGAAAAGGCCGATACCCCCTTGATGTTGGGGGAGCTGTGTATGCAGCACGGCTGGATTGCCCCCCAAGATCTCTATCCGTTGATCCCGGTCGAACTGGTGCGTATCGGCGAGATCTTGATGCTGCATGGGTATCTGGAGCTGGAGCACATCCATCAGGCCCTGATTCAGCAGCGGCAGCACCCGGAGCGCAAGCTGGGGGAGATCTTGGTGCAGCAGGGCTGGGTACAACCCCACTGGTTGGAATGGGCCTTGGACAAGCAACAGCGGCTGCGGCGCCAGAAAGGAGCTGCCAACAGTTGGGAGGTGATGGTGGAGCAGTGGTCCACCATTCCCGATCAGCCCCCTCTTTATGTCTCCCCTCTACAGGTAGCCCAAGAGACCTACAGAGTTACCCAGCAATACAAAGCCCAGCTGGAGCGCTACCAAGAGCAAATTGCCATCTTAGAAGCGCAACTGGAGCAGCAGCGGCAGCAGCAACAGCTCCTGGTCGAACAATCGCTGCAGCAGGTTGCCGACCATCAAGCCCGCCAGCAGGAGCAGCAGCAGCGCATTGCCCAATTGGAAGCCCAAATTCAACAGGAGACAGAACAACAAAAGGCTGCCCAACAGCGCATTCGGGAACTGGAGGAGCAACTCCAAGCCCAGCAAACTCAGGGATCCGCGCAACTGCAAGCCGCCCAAGCAGAGCTGGAAATCCTACGTCGCCGCTGCCACGAGCTGACAGAATGGCAATCTCAAGCCAAACACAAGCTGCAAGAGCTGGGATCCCAACTGCAGGAGCAGCAGAAGATACAGCAGGATCAGGCACAGCAGCTCCAAGAGCAAACCCACCTGCGTCATACTCTGCAGCAAATGGAAGCCCAAGTGGCCGCCCTGAACCAATCGCTGCAGGAGCACCAACATCAACTCCAACTGGCCCAGTCCACGAAACAGCGCTTAACTGCCGACCTAGCCCACGTTCGCCAAGAAGCTGCCGAGGCCACCCACCGCCTGCAAGTGCAGCTCCAAGAAACCCAAGCCCAACTGCGAGAAACTCAAGATCGCTTGCAGGAAGCCCAAGCCCAAGTGAGCCAGCTCCAGGCCCAACTGCAGGCGGCCCAAGCGGAAAACCGTGCTCTAGCCGCAGCGGTAGCCGAAGCCCGGCGAACTTCCCCACCTGCAGCTGCACCGACCCCAGCTCCAGAGAAAGCCCGGCCAGAGGCAGAGGATCTCAAGGCCCTGACCATAGCCGACTGGGCAGCCGAGCTGAGTGCCCCAGAAAGCGAATTGCCCCCGCAGCAGTATTTGGGGGAAGAGGACTTGGAAGCTCTACAGCGGGCTACCCCCTGGGTACAGCGGGTATTGACCCAATTGCGGGCGGCTGGCCTGATCGACAATGCCGGCATCGAAACCGTCATTCACGCTTGGGAAAAGGCAGGGGGCACTTTCACAGATGTGCTGGCCCACCACAGCGGCCTCAAGCCGGAGACCGTCAAATTTTTCAGCGAAGGGGGCTACTCTGTTCAACTGGCAGGGGGACGCCACGTGGCCGACTACCTCAAGGCTTCTGGATTGGTCAGTGCCACCCAAATCGAACAGATCCAGAAGCACCTGCCGCCAGGGGGATCCCTGTGTCAGGCCCTTGCCCAAGCCGGGATTCTACGCCGGGCCACTGCCCTGTATTTCGAGCGCCACTTCGGCGGGCAAAAGCCCCGCCGCCCGCTGCGGGAAGAGCTTTAGAGGAACCATGCTCTATCGCTGACGCCAACGACCGACAAGGGATCCGAATACAGACACAAGCTGCCAACAAGATGCCAATTAGACTAGAAACTAGATAGAGATAGATCATCAGAAGCGACCGGTTTCTCACCCCTGAGAGACCCAAGTTACTCGGTAGTTGTGTCGATCTCTTCTGCTATGACTACGGAAGCTCCAACTCGACCTGCTCAGCAGTTCTCGCCCTCGAGAACCCAGGTTCGCCAGCCCTACCCCCACTTCAAGGTGATCGTCTTGGATGACGATTTCAATACCTTTCAGCACGTTACGGAATGTCTGCTGAAATACATCCCCGGCATGACTTTGCCCCTAGCGCGGCAACTGACCGTGCAGGTGGATGCCGAAGGGCAAGCAGTTGTTTGGGTCGGCCCTCAAGAACAGGCGGAGCTCTACCATCAGCAATTGCTGCGGGAGGGGTTGACCATGGCCCCCTTGGAGCCGGCCTGAAGCACCAGGCGTTCGTAGCTGCGCTCAACTGCTGCCAACAGCTCCGCTTGGCCCCAACCGGCGTAAAGGCTGCTGGCAATGGCCAGCCCACCCGCCCCCACCCCTTCCTTGACATAGCCCCGCTCGTAAGCCTGTAGAGGCAGATAGCGGCTATTGGCAAAGCTTAGTTGGGTGGCCAAAAGGGGAGCAACCCCCAACAACTCTGCCAAGGCCACCGTATTGCCCGAGGGATCCTCTGCCACCCAGCGGGTGGTTCCCACCACCACGTTCTCCGGGGGCCAAGGGATCCCCTGCTCTTCCCCCCAGCGCTGCATCAAGGCCAGCACCGCCAACATTTGGGTTCCCCCCGCCAGCAGCACCGCTCCCCGTTGCGCTGCGCCCATCGCCAACCCGGCCACAAAGGGCTGCATGGGATCCCCCACTGCCGCCACCACCTCAGCAGCAGAAGCTCCCCTTGGCAGACGGGCCAATCCCTGCCGGGCCAAGGCCAGCTTTTGGGTGTGGTTACAGACCGGGTGGCTGCTGTTCACCATGCCCTCTGCTGCCCACCCCAACCCCAGTAACACCGCCAGCGCCGTGGTGGTGCCCCCCGCCACGCATTCTCCAATCACGCAGTAGCCTTTCTCCAGCCGGGATCCGCGGTCGTACCCTTCTTGCCAAAGGGATCCCACCTGCTCCAAAGACAGAGCCTGTCCTGTGCTCAAGCAGCGGGCCACTCCCCCAGAGCTCACCATTTCTGCCCCCGGCAAAGGTTCCGGCAAGCCACAATCGAACACTCGGCACGGGATCCCCAACTCCCTCAGGATGGCGCAGCTGATCACCACCGGAGAAGGATAGCCATCCGGAGAGGTGGGCAAGCGGTGAGAATGGCCCGCCAGCAACACTTCCCCATCGGCAAGAGCTGTGTAGCGACGCAAGGAGGGGGTAGCGCCGGCAGCCGAAATGCCCGGAACAAGAGCCGTTTCGGTAAACCCCAAGCAGGCCAGAAACAGAGGTCGGGATCCCTGCACCCGTTCGCACCACCGCCGGGCCACAGCCGGCTGAGTGTAAGCCTTAACGCAAGGAAACGGAAGCATACCGGACACCGAGGCAAACAAGCCAGAGTCTATCCTGAGCCAGAAGGGCGGGATCCCGTACTCGCAGGAGGGGTTGCCTCCTGCTGAGGCAATCGGATTCGGATAGGATGGGTATACCCAATGCAGTTTATTCAGGGCAAACGGAAGGCCATGAGCTTCTTCGACTCTGAGATCGTCCAAGAGGAAGCCAAGCAACTGTTTCAGGATTTCCAAAACCTGATGCAGCTTGGTCAACGGTACGGCCAATTCGACCGGGAAGGCAAAAAAATCTTCATCGAACAGATGGAGGAGTTGCTGGAGCGCCAGCGCATTTTCATGAAGCGGCTGGAACTCTCCGACGACTTTATGGCTCAAATGACCATCAAACAACTGCAAACTCAGCTTGGGGGGTTTGGGCTCTCCCTGACCCAAATGTTTGACCAGATGCACCAGACCCTAGAGCGCATGAAAGCTGAGGCAGACGCTGAGCGTTGACCCCCAAGAACGACCTACACGAAGGGATCATGTCTTCTTCCCGCCAGACCCGCAACCAGAAATTGATTCTGGAGGTGCTAGAGCATCGTTCACAACCCCTTTCGGCGCAAGAGATCTTTCTGGAGTTGCGCAATGCCAACCACACCGTCGGTCTGGCCACGGTTTACCGAGTTTTGGATGCTCTGCGCAATGAGGGCAAGCTGCAGGCGGTCAACTTGGGAGACCAGCAGACCTACTACCAGGTTCTGCCCAGCAATGGCCACAACCGCCACCACCTGATCTGCACCGAATGTCGGCGGGTGGTGCCTTTGCCCGATTGTCCGGTGGAAGATTTGGAGGCACAGCTTTCCAGCCGATACCAATTTGCGATCGAGTACCATGTGCTTGACTTCTACGGCGTCTGTGCCCAGTGCCGTAGAGGGGTTGGGCCAAGCCCGGACTCACGGCGTTCCTCTTTTCTCAAAGCTAAGCCCAAATGATGAGCTATCTCTGGACGGTGTTGATCGGGCTGGCCGGCGCCCTGATCGGGGTCAAGCTGAGGCTTCCGGCGGGAGCACTGGTGGGCTCCATGGTGGCGGTGGGTTTGGTGAATGTCTGGGGAGCGATCCCAATTCCCGCTCCCCCAGCCGGGATCCGTTTTGCCATGCAGGTGGTGTTGGGCATTCTTTTGGGTACTAAGCTCACTGCCGATACGCTTCTGGCCCTGAAAGATCTGTGGCGACCGGCCCTGCTCTGTACAGTGATTGCGGTGGGCACGGGGGTCTTGTCGGGGTACCTGATCTCCCGTTGGCTGGGGATCGAGCGCTTGACTGCCATCTTGGGCACAGCTCCAGGAGGCATTTCCGACATGAGCCTGATAGCCCTGGACATGGGAGCCCAAACCAGCACAGTGGTGGTCATGCACTTGGCACGCCTGATCAGTGTCGTCGTGGTCGTCCCCTGGGTGGTGCGGCTGTTGGTTCAGCCGGGCACGAGTTAGCTAGACCGCCGGGAAGCCCCGCCCTCTGTGCATCAGCATGAGTGCCGGAGTATGTCACGAAAGTCCTCGGAGCAGAGACGGTGGGTGGGTTAGACTAGGGGCGATACAGAACTTAACAACTGAACCGCCGCCTTGGAACTTTCCCCTTCTCCCCTCACCTGCCATGCCGCCGCTGCCGGATCCCCTTGGAGCGCTGCTCTCCGTTCTGCAGATGGCTCTTTGGGCAATGTCTCCTCTGGCCAAGGCGATTGGTGGCCTCTACAGCTGCATTGGCAGGGGGAGCCAGACCCGGTACAGCCTGAGCTGGTGCAGGTGGATCCCCTGTTGCGCTTGCTGCTTTTGGGGGATGGCTTTACCACCCGTAATCTTGCTGCCTTGATCCAAGAGCCGATTCAGGCTCATCTGCTGGACACGGGCCGGGTTGATTTACAGGCAGAGCAGGGCACTGCCCCCAAGTCCATGCAACAGCTGGCCAGAGATTTGGGGCGGCTGGGATCCCCTTTGATGCGGCGGCGGGTTTGGCTGTGCGGAGTAACCTCTCAACAGCCCTTGCTCTATGCCACCTCTTGGTGGAACTCCGAACATCTGGTTCAATACTTGCCCCATCCCGATCGGCCCATTGGCCAAAATCTGATCCAAGAAAAACTGGAGACCTTTCGCGAGCTGCGCGGCCTTTACCACGGCGAGGCAGACCCGGTTGCCCGGCTGCTGCAGTGTCCCGGTCCCTTCTGGGCTAGGCATTATCTTTTGTTGCACAGGGGCCAGCCTTTGACCGTCATCTACGAGGTGTTTTCTCCACGGCTGGCCGCAAGGGCCCTGTCCCGCTAGCGCGACGGAGACCTCCAACGGCGCACAGCTGCGGTGATGGCGGCTGCCACCTGCGGATCCAATTGGGCGCTGGCGGAGATGCGCTGATAGTCCTCTGGGGTCAGTTGATGGGCGACGATGATCTCGGCAGCAGCAGCCTCAAACTGTTGTTCGATTTGCCGACGTTCCTCGCTGCTGTTGGCCTGTTGGAGGCGATTTTGGGTGCTCTCCAGAAGAGGTTGCACCGCCAGGAGGGTGCGGGCAAAGCGGTCAATCTGCTCAGAAGAAGGTGGAGAGGTGGCTTCAGAAAGACTAGCCGGGGCCGAGGTCATCGTCTCTGAAGAGGTTGCGGGCAGATCCCCATCCCATCCGGAGTCTGGCCTGGGCGAGGGAGAGGGATCCGGGTTGGCAGGAGCCTGGAGGGCCACTCTGCCGGCTGCGTCCAAGTCTTGGGCCGGGTTGAGGGCATTCCAAAGGGCCAAGCCCGCCAAACACAGAGCAGCCCCTATCAGTCCAGCACTCAAGAGGGCGAGCCAACTGACAGAGGTCGCAGTCGGCTCAAGCACCACCTGCACCGGCGCATGAGGAGGCAAGGGTTTGGACATGAGGCTGAGATCGTAAGCCCGACGCTGCTGGCTATCGCTGAGAACTCGGTAGGCGTGTTGTAGCTGGAGGAACTCCCGCTGGGCCAACTGCCGCAACCCTGCGGGGATATCGGCAGGCAACCGATCCGGGTGCAGTTCGCGTGCCCGCTGGCGGTAGGCAGCTTTGATCTCCTCCAGGCTGGCTTGGGGAGAAAGCCCCAGCTGTTGGTAGTAGGTGGGGGAAGCAGGCAGAGTAGGCATGGGAGCAGTTGGTTGCAGAACAGAGGGAGAACCGGCTGCCTTCGAAGGCCAGCCACCTTACCCCAACAGGGATCCCTCCTTTCGGACCAGCATATCCTGCCCGGTTCAGCGAGGCTGCTGGCCCAAGAGCTAAGACACGTAAACCCCTGTTAGAGGCGCGCTCAGGGCTTCTTCCAACTCTGCCAGGCCAAGACGACGCTCCAGGATATCCATCACCTCGCGGCCAAAATCATGGGGGTTGCGATCCCAGGCTTCCAGACACACTTCCCCAAAAAAGGATCCCAGGGGTTCTGGGTTCCAGAGCAGTTTGCGCGCCGTCCAAGGAGTCATGTGCATGGGGTTAAAGCGGTCGTCGATAACACCGATTTTGCGGGCAAAATCTTCCAGGTGGGTGTGGGGTTGCAGGCCGATGAAGAAGATGGCCGGCTCAACTTTGTCGCGACCAAAGATGGCTTCCAGCTCGCGATGGTACCGTACTGTTTGCCGAATGGTTTCCGGTCGCTCGTCGATAACATTAAAGGAGTAATTGACCGAAACCAGGTCGTTAAATCCTGCCTGTTTGAGGTAGCGGCAACTCTCCAGTACCGTGCGCAGGTTATAGCCCATGCGCATTTTGCGCACCAGCTCCTGGGATCCGCTGGTGATGCCGATCTCGAAGTAGCTCATGCCAGTTTTCACCATGAGCTCGGCCAGCTTTGGGGTGAGGTTGTCGGCCCGAATATAGGCAGCCCAGCGGATATCGGTCATGCCGGCATCAAGGATTTTCTGCAGCAATTCCTCCGCATCCTCAATGTAGCGGCGGGCAGGGATAAACTGGGCGTCAGTAAACCAAAAGTTTCGCACTCCTCGCTCGTACAACTGCATCATTTCTCGGATCACCTCATCCACAGGGTTGAGGCGCACCTGCTTGCCTTCGATGACGGTGTAGATGCAGTAGCAGCAGTTGTGGGGGCAGCCGCGTTTGGTTTGTACCCCAATGTAAAAATCGCCCCCTTCTAGGTAGTAGTCAATTTCCGGCCAAATGGCGGTGATGTAGGTGTAATCACAGGCGGTTTTTTGCAGAGGTTGGGGCGGCTCGTGGATCAAACCTGGGCGAGGTTGCTCCAGCTTGGCCCGATAGCAGCGCTCTGTGGCTAGGCTTTGCCCTTGGATGACTTTTTCCAGCAGGGTTTCCCCCTCCCCTACCGAGATGATGGTGCCTTTGGGCAGATAGCGGCCCAATTGTTCGTAGAAGACGCTGACTGCCCCACCCCCCAACACCGCTTCAGCGTGAGGTTTGTAGCGCCTGGCTCTGCGGATCCCCTGCCAGACCAGCCGGGTGTTGCGCCAAATCTCGCCATAGTAGGCCAGCACCAGCCTGAGGCTATTCAGGGATCCCCGCAATTTTTTCAGGGGGTTGCGGGCGTAGAAAAACTCAAAAGAGTGTTGCAACAGGTTGCCGGCCCGCCCGTTCACCGGCGCATAGACTTGAATATCTCGCCAAGAGAAAACCAGCAAATCCGGCTGAAACTGATCGATTTGCTCCAGCATGCGGCGGCGAAAATCCAAGGGCGGGAAGGTGCCCATATCGAAGATGCGCTGCTCAACTTGGGGGAACAGCTTGTGGACATGATCGGCCAAATAAACCACCCCAATGGGAAAAATGGGGTTGCAGGGCAGCCGCACATAGAGGATTTTTTGAATCTTCAGGTGCGAGGCCATACAACCTGAGAGCTTACTTTACATCTCTTCACTCACTCTAGTCGGTTTTTGAGGGGCGCGGCGGCAGGGATCCGAAAGGGACAAGGATAAGCTAAAGCTGAAGCAACCAGCAGGGGCAGACCTGAGGAGGGGGTATGACTCCAGAGCGTCCAATTTGGCACCAGCGCTATCGACCAGAGCGGCGATTGAGCAAGCGCAGCGGCAGACACACCTACCTGGCTCAGGATTTGCTCACCTCGGAACAGGTGGTGATCAAGCTGCTGCTCTTCGGGCCAGACTTCGATTGGGCCGACCTGAAGCTGTTCGAGCGGGAAGCCCAGATCCTGCAGACCCTCTCCCATCCGGCCATTCCTGAATACCGCGACCACTTCGAGATCAGCCTAGAGGGAGGACGGGGCCTAGCCCTGGTGCAAACCTACATCGACGCCCCCTCGCTGCAGGAGTGGATGGAGCAAGGGCGGCGTTTTGCTGAGCCGGAGGTGCGCGACTTGGCGCAGAAGCTGCTACGCATCCTCATCTACCTCCACGAACTCCATCCGCCGGTCATCCACCGGGATCTCAAGCCCAGCAACATTCTCTTGGGATCCGACCAGCAGGTGTATCTGGTGGACTTTGGTTCGGTTCAGGCGGCTGCCCCCCGGGAGCAGGGATCCTACACTGTGGTGGGAAGCTACGGCTACATGCCCCTGGAGCAATTTGGCGGCAGAACCGTGCCCGCTTCCGATCTCTACAGCCTGGGCGCCACGCTGATTCACCTGCTCACGGGCCAGCATCCGGCGGACTTGCCCCAGGAGGGAGCCCGGATTGCGTTCGAGCAAGCGGTGCAACTGAGCCCGCCCTTTCGCGACTGGCTGCGGTGGTTGACGGAGCCTCTGGTGGCGAATCGTCCCGCTTCCGCCCGGCAGGCCCTGGAGGCGCTGGAGCATTTGGATCGTCGTCCCGCCTTGATTCCCTCAGACGCAGCAGCAGTCCCTCCTCGACAGCCAGCAGGCAGCCGGATTCAACTGCACAAGTCCGAACAGACCTTTCAGGTGGTGATCCCGGCCCGGAAAACCGGTGTTTTGGTGTTGCTGTCTGTCGCCATCGCTTGGAACTCCTTCATCACCTTATTCACGATCATATCGGTTGTGCCTGCGCCTTTTCCGGTCAATCTGGTGGTTGGCCTGTTCACCCTGCCCTTCTGGAAGGTGGGGTTGGGGATGGTGGGCGGGATCCTCTACGGTCTATTCGGCAAAGTCCACCTACGGATCGACACAGAATACATTCGCCTGGCTCACGAGGTGTTTGGCCTGAGGTTTCGCAATGTTCCCCCCAGTCGGCGATGGGATATTGGCCGGCTAGAGCTGATCCCACGCCAAAGCCCACAGTTGAACATCTGGGCGGGCAACCGCAAATACGAGTTGGGAGCGGGGATCCCTTTGCAGGAGCCAGAGGTGGAGTGGTTGGCCTCGGAACTAAGCCGTTGGCTGCAGATCCCAGTTGAACGGCAAAAGGTGTAGTCGTTAGGTTTTTTGCATTTAGTTATGATAAGGACAGTTTTTGGGTAAGGTCTGATGAGTTATCTTGCTGCAGATCACAGCAAATAAAATAGCAAAAAATTATAGCTTTCCTGAAAACAGAATCCAGATCCACATCGGCAAAGAGGCAGGATGCAAACAGTTTATCCAAGGCCTGCTGTAATAGCTCGCTCTGGATCCCCGTGGCGCTACCTCCCAAAAAGATATGGAAAATGATACACCAGAGATTCCATCGCTGGAGTTGCTTGGGAGTTTGGGAAAGACCCTGACTTAGAGCATCTTATCCTTGACTCAACTGTCGTTCGTGCTCACCCCTGGGCAGCCGCAAAAAAAGGGGAGCAAGCTTTGGGGAGGAGTCGAGGTGGATACAGCACTCAGATCCATGTGAGTGTGGATGGTTTGGGGAAGCCGTTAGTGTTTAGAATCACAGCAGGGCAAAGCAGGATATTACCCAAGCAGAGGCATTACCAGAGAGTTGGCAAGAAGAGCATACGAAGGTGATAGGGGATAAGATTCTCAGGAATTCAGGGAGAGGATAACAAGGGAAGGCCGGGTGCTGATTCCTTCTAAGAGGAATAGGAGGGTGGTGGGAGATTTGACCGGCACGTTTACAGGGAGAGGCATTTAGTCGATAAAAGATTTTTTTACGATTTAACACGAATTGCTATATTGGTGCTTGTGCTGAGAATTATCTGGCCAAATTGCTGTGGCTAAAGTTTAAGGGTATATGTGGCAAGCGTGGCTTCTGAGTCAGTGGGGGGTGGCACTCTGGCTCAACCTGGCTCTGGTGGTGCTGGGTCTGCTGAGCCCTCAGAAGGCTTTGACGCGAGCAGGGGTCATCCACGCGGGCCTGCTGGGCCTGCTGGTGTGGGGGGGGCTGGGGGGGCGGGGCTACGCGGTGGTAGCTGCCTATTTTTTAGTGGGAACAGCCGTAACCAAACTGGGGATCCGGCGCAAGCAGGCGCAGGGGATCGCCGAAAAGCGAGAGGGGGCGCGAGGGCCGGAGAACGTCTGGGGATCCGCTTTAACCGGGGCAGTATGTGCGCTAGGATACGCTTTCTTCCCGCATCCCCTGTGGTGGTTGGGATACAGCGCCAGCTTTGCAGCGAAATTGGCCGATACCGTCAGCAGCGAGGTGGGGAAAGCCTATGGCCGCAAGACCTTTTTGATCACCACCTTCCAGTCCGTGCCGGCGGGCACAGAAGGAGCCGTGAGCCTAGAGGGATCCCTGGCGGGGGTGGCGGCAGCGGCAGGGATGGCCGGGTTGGCCTGGGGGATTGGCGGGGAGTGGGTGGGGGAAAGCCCATTTTGGTTGGGCATCTGCTGGCTGGCTGGGATCCTGGCCACCCTGGCGGAAAGCTGGATGGGAGTGGTGTTACAACCCCGTTTGGCCTGGATGACCAACGAAGTTGTAAACAGTATTCAAACAACCCTGGCCGCTCTTCTGGCGGTAGGGCTGGGATCCCTTATGGGCATCGGATCCTAGAAATAGGGTCACCATGAACTACCCCACCGTATAGGCAGATGGGGTTTCTAGTGCCCCATCCCCTTAACAGTGAGGTTTTTGTCCCTTCCTCTGTCCCAGTTGCTTCATAGACCCGCAGGTCTCTGAAGGAGTGCTGCAACATCCGAGACCAACGAGGCTGGTTCCCAACCCCGGTTGCCCGTTGACGGCAACGTTGTACATGACCATTACCGAACCACGGTCTCTATTGCCGTGCCACCGAGAACGGCCATACAAAGAAGTCAAGCCAGGAGGCTTGACCAAAAGGGGAGAAGCTCTCCCCTTTCGCTGACCAGAGCTCCCTTAGCGCAGGCCGCTGGGCTTATAGACCAGGAAGCTGAGCACTTGGCACTGCTTAATGTTGTCGAACCCCACCACGCGAATGAAACAGTTGGGGTAGGCGCTGCGGCAAGCCTGCACTTCGCTGAGCACCTCCTGGGGAGAAGTGGCGCTGAACAGGGGCAGCTTCCACAGCGTCCAATAGCGAACCGTTGGTTCAGACGATTCGTTGAACTCTATGGCCGGGATGTAGCCCTGATCCAAGATGTACTGCACCTGCTTGATGATCTGCAGATCCGTCAGCGGCGGCAGATAGGAGAGGGTTTCGTAGCGGCGCTCTTTCGGTAAGGTTTGCATGATGGGTATCACTCCGTTTCGGGTCTAGGGTTTTGTGGGGGGGATCCCGCTTCCGGGTGGGTAACGGGTAGGGATCCTGTTGCTGAGGTGATCCGTTCTAGATGATTGCGGCGGTGCTCCATGTTGGCTTGCTGGATGCCGGCTTTGGCCATTTCCGGCAGGTAATCGACCACCTCCGCAGCAATGTGTTCACGAACGGTCATGATGCGATAGGCCAACTCAGGACGCTCAGCCAGCAAAGCCCGCAGGTAGGCTTCCCCATCCTGAAGGTTTTGCCGAGCGGAGAACTGCTGTAGCCAAAGAGCCCTGGGGGGATCTGTTTCGCTCAGTTGAGCCAGCACCGTGCGCATCGCCTGATAAGTCAGGTAGCTGATCAAGGTCTTGGCGGTGTCTTTGGCGATCTGTTTCAGATCCATTGCCGATCCAGGGAGGGAGCCAGTAGGGCAAGAGAACCGTAGGGATCCCTTGCCCCCAGCAAATCTCTAGAGGGTGTCGACGGCCTTGAACTCGAACTTGATTTCCTTCCACAGCTCGCAGGCAGCCGCCAGCTCTGGCGACCACTTGGCCGCTTCCCGGATGATGTCGTTGCCTTCACGGGCCAGGTCTCGACCTTCGTTACGAGCTTGGATACAAGCCTCCAAGGCCACCCGGTTGGCGGTTGCGCCCGGCGCGTTGCCCCAGGGGTGTCCCAAGGTTCCGCCGCCAAACTGCAGCACCGAGTCGTCGCCGAAGATTTCCACCAGCGCCGGCATGTGCCAAACGTGGATCCCACCGGAAGCCACCGGCATCACCCCTGGCATGGAAGCCCAATCTTGGGTGAAGAAAATGCCGCGGGAGCGATCGGCCTCTACGTAGTTTTCCCGCATGAGATCCACAAAGCCCATCGTGATGGCGCGGTCGCCTTCCAACTTGCCCACCACCGTCCCAGAGTGCAGGTGGTCGCCACCGGACATGCGCAAACACTTGGCCAACACCCGGAAGTGGATGCCATGGTTCTTCTGCCGGTCGATCACCGCGTGCATGGCACGGTGAATGTGCAACAGAATGCCGTTATCCCGGCACCACTTGGCCAGGCTGGTGTTGGCAGTAAAGCCGGCTGTCAAGTAGTCGTGCATGATGATGGGAGCGCCCAACTCCTTGGCGAACTCGGCCCGTTTGAACATCTCCTCACAGGTAGGCGCCGTCACATTCAGGTAGTGGCCCTTGATCTCGCCGGTTTCTGCTTGGGCCTTGTGGACAGCCTCCATCACGAACAGGTAGCGATCCCGCCAGCGCTGGAAGGGCTGGGAGTTGATGTTTTCGTCGTCTTTGGTGAAGTCCAAACCGCCCCGCAGAGCTTCATACACGGCCCGCCCGTAATTTTTGGCAGAAAGGCCCAACTTGGGTTTGATGGTGCAGCCCAGCAGCGGACGGCCATACTTATTCAACTTATCCCGCTCCACCTGAATGCCGTGGGGAGGGCCCTGGAAGGTTTTCAGGTAGGCCACCGGGATCCGCACATCTTCCAGCCGCAGCGCCTTTAGGGCCTTAAAGCCAAAAACGTTGCCCACAATCGAGGTGAGCATGTTGGTCACCGAGCCTTCCTCGAACAGATCCAGCGGATAGGCGACGAAGCAGAAGTACTGGTTGTCTTCGCCGGGAACCGGCTCGATGTCATAGCAGCGGCCTTTGTACCGATCCAAGTCGGTCAGCAAATCTGTCCATACCGTTGTCCAGGTGCCTGTCGAAGACTCAGCCGCCACAGCCGCCCCGGCCTCTTCGGGAGGAACACCCGGCTGAGGAGTAACCCGGAAACAGGCCAAGACGTCGGTATCCTTAGGCGTGTAGTCGGGAGTGTAATAGGTGAGTCGGTAATCCTTCACACCGGCTTGATAGCCGCTTTTGGATTGGGTTGCTGAATAGGCCACGTTGATCTCCCTCTGAACGAATCACAGAACCAGAAAATGCCATTCACGGATGCAACCAAGAGGAAAAAACCCAGGGCCAAAACTCAAGACCACCGAGTTTTCGTGAACGAACTCGCCCCACAACCGCGAGGCCAAAGTTGGGCCTTAAGACACTCTTCATCCCAGGGGATGGAAGCCCCAAACCCTTCTTTTCGAGTGCCTTCAATTGCTAGCTTGGACTCCCTGGACTTGCAAATCCAGTAGAAAGATTTTTATACAGTGCCTAAGCTAGAATCTCGGCAAACACAACTCTATACTGGTTTAATCCTAAGCTATCATCCGCAATAGTGGGCTGAACATTACTTTCTTTATGAGTTTGATTAGTTTGGTTAAAGTGAGTCCCGTTGCTGCCTGCCGAGAATACAGATTTCTTTGGCTTTCTTAATATCCTTCGGGTGGGATCCCCGGCCAAAACCAAAAGCTCCCTTCTTTGAGGGAGCGGAGCAAGTCCACCCACAGGATCTGGAGGGTCAAGAAACGGCTGCCAGGGTTGGCTGGGGTCTCTTGCTGATCACTTGGTCGATGAGGCCGTACTCTTTGGCTTGTTCTGGGGTCATGAAGTTGTCGCGGTCGGTATCTCGTTCGATGCGCTCTAGAGGTTGACCGGTGTGGTAGGCCAGCAAGCTATTGAGGCTGTTTTTGATGAAGAGGATCTCTTTGGCCTGAATTTCAATATCGGTAGCTGGCCCCTGAGCTCCACCAAGGGGTTGGTGGATCATGATGCGGGCGTGGGGAAGGGCAATGCGCTTGCCTTTGGTGCCCCCTGCCAGCAGAAAGGCTCCCATGCTGGCAGCCAAACCAATGCAGATGGTGGAGACATCCGGCTGAATGTGCTGCATGGTGTCGTAAATGGCCATGCCAGCATAGACAGAGCCGCCGGGGGAGTTGATGTAGAGGTAGATGTCTTTTTCAGGGTCTTCGGACTCCAAGTAGAGCATCTGGGCCACAATCAGGTTGGCAATGTCGTCGTCCACCTGGGTGCCCAAGAAAATGATCCGATCCCGCAAGAGACGCGAGTAAATGTCAAAGGCGCGCTCGCCTCGCGCAGATTGCTCAATAACGGTGGGAATCATGCCAGTCCAAACGATGGGTCAGTCCTTACTAGTGTAGTCTAAGCCACCGGACGGATGCTTTGCTCAGGACGACTCACCGGCCCGCCTCCGTACGGGGCTCGATGGGGTGTGAGCCGGCTAGAACAGCAAAGAGACGGGGTGGTTATGGCGGGATCCCTCTTCTTCTGGGATGTGGAACGGGTCTGAGGTGTGGCTCTTTGTGATGTGGTGAGGTAAACTACCCGACACCCGCGCTATGCGCAGGGTGCGAGCTTTATCCCAATCCCTAGCGGCCCCAGAGGACAGCTAAGTTTCGGAATTTCAGGCG
>NZ_JBSRZW010000022.1:0-57175 GCF_054058015.1 Thermostichus sp. MS-CIW-30 | reverse complement strand
TAAACAGAAAGATCAACTGGTAGTAATCCGTACTGAACATATTATACATTATTTTCAGTATAGTTGAGCTTATTATTGACTAGAGTCATGCTCCATCGCGCGGGTTGGCAGTTCCAACTCAGTCTGCCTTAAGGGGCCGGGAACTCTCTTGGATCCCTTGCCCCGGCTCTCTATCGAAGCTGGAACAGACCGCAGAGTTAGCGGATGTATTCCTTCAACACGCTGTTGCGGTTGGGGTGGCGCAACTTGCGCAGAGCCTTAGCCTCGATCTGCCGGATTCGCTCACGGGTGACATTAAAGATCTGGCCGATTTCCTCCAGCGTTTTCATGCGGCCATCATCCAAGCCGTAGCGCAACTTCAACACATCCCGTTCGCGGGCGGTGAGGGTTTCCAAAACGCTTTCCAGATCTTCTCTGAGCAAGACTTTGGCCACCCGATCCTCCGGCGTCTCCCCCTCTGACTCGATAAAGTCTCCCAGCCGAGAATCCTCTTCCTTGCCGATGGGGGTTTCCAAAGAGATGGGAAGCTGGGCCGACTTGGCGATAAAGCGCAACTTCTCGATGGTGATCTCCATGCGGGTGGCGATCTCCTCTTCGGTGGGCTTGCGGCCCAATTCCTGGGAAAGCAACTTGGTTACCTTTTTGATGCGGGAGATCGTCTCGTAGAGGTGGACAGGCAGGCGAATGGTGCGGGATTGGTCGGCAATGGCGCGGGTGATGGCCTGTCGAATCCACCACGTCGCATAGGTGGAGAACTTGTAGCCCTTCTCGTGGTCGAATTTCTCGGCTGCCCGAATCAGGCCCAGGGATCCCTCCTGAATCAAATCCTGAAAAGACAGGCCCCGGTTCATGTACTTTTTGGCGATGGACACCACCAAACGCAGATTAGACTGCACCATCTTTTCTTTGGCCCGCCGCCCCCGATGCAACCGCCGCCGAAATTCCGGCAAGGACATCTTGACCTCTTCTGCCCAGAGGGTGTCCGGCACCTCTTCTGGGTCTGACCAGAGGCCCATACGCTGAAAAACGGCCTCGCGAGCGCGCTCTAGCTCCAGCAGATCGGCAATTTTTCGGGCTAGCTCGATTTCTTCATCGGCCCGCAGCAGCCGGATACGCCCAATTTCTTGCAAATAGACCCGGATAGAGTCATCGGTGTAGGGCTTTTTCTTACTGGCCGCCTTGCGCTTTGAGCGACCTTTGGCACCGGCGGCGGCAGTCTCTCCATCCTCCTCTGCTGCCTCTTCGTCGTCGTCATCCTCATCAAAAGCATCAGTGTCACCGGTATCCAGTTCGCTCTCGAGGGTATCTGTCTCCGTGTCCAACTCCAGGGTGCCAGAAGGTGGATTTTCCAGATCCGATTCGAGAAGAGCTGTTTGACCAGATTTCACCAATTCCTTTGCTTGAGCCATGCTGAGTTCCTCGTGATCCTAATCACAGACAACTAAAGGTGACTAAGGGAGCTTAGACGCCAAAGGGAGAGGAGCAAGTTGCAGCCCTGCTGCATCCCACAACGCCAGAGTGAGGGAGCCGATATCCGCAAGCCAAAGCCTGAGTTGCCCTAGGCAAGCCTGCCCGCTTCTGGATAACCGATTGCTCGGGTCAATCTGGAAGCAGATATCGCTCATGGGGCTCAACTGAACTGGCGCAAGACCCGTCATCTTGGTGGGCGGAACCTCTCAAGATGGCGAGAGGTGGATCTTTCTCTTCGCCAATCCTGCGACGGGGTGCGAGGCACTTCACTGGGGGGGCGGAACATTCAGCACCTCAACCACTCCAACCCGCGAGGAGAAGATCGCTCTACAGCAGGCGGCAAGTGACCCTGGGAGGAACACTTGCGAGCAACTGTAGCCGTTCACACCAAAACGTCTTCCCTAAATTAGCCCGACCTGGGGGAAACAGCAACGGGGCAGGCAAAGAAAATGTTAAATTCGCCTCAACAATGGCCAGAATGGAAGCCCTGGCCAGGGATCCATCCTTCGGCCTAGTCCGAGCAAATGGCTCGATGCTAACTTAAATCAGACTCTAGGTCGATGACACCCTGCCTGTCTTTGACTTCTATGACCCATCCCTTCCTGCACTGTCTCCAGGAACGTGTGATTGTCTTTGATGGGGCGATGGGATCCTCCCTCCAGGCCCAGAACCTGACGGCAGCGGATTTTGGTGGGCCGGAGCTGGAGGGTTGCAACGAGATGCTGGTGCTGACCAAGCCGGAGGCGGTGGAGCGGGTACACCGCGGCTTTCTGGAAGTGGGGGCCGACGTTGTTGAGACCAATACCTTTGGGGCCACCTCCATCGTTTTGGCCGAGTACGGGATCCCGGAAAAAGCCTACGAGCTGAACGTGGCGGCGGCGCGACTGGCCAAGCGGGTAGCAGCCGAGTTTTCGACGCCGGAAAAGCCCCGTTTTGTGGCCGGCTCCATTGGCCCCACCACCAAGCTGCCCACCCTGGGGCACATCAGCTTTGATGAGATGCGGGCTGCCTACGAGGAGCAGGTGCAGGGGCTAGTTGACGGTGGGGCGGATCTGCTGATCATCGAGACCTGCCAGGACATTTTGCAGACCAAGGCGGCCCTGGTGGCCGTGCAGCAGGAGTTTGCCCAGCGAGGGATCCGCCTGCCGGTGGTGGTGTCCCTCACCTTTGAGGTACAGGGGACGATGCTGGTGGGCACGGAGATCGGGGCGGCTTTGGCCATCCTGGAGCCCTATCCCATCGATGTGCTGGGCCTCAACTGTGCCACTGGCCCAGACAAGATGGTCGAACACATCCGCTATCTGTCCCGCCATTCTCCTTTCCCCATCTCCTGCATCCCCAACGCTGGCCTGCCGGAAAACATCGGCGGCAAAGCCCACTACAAGCTCACCCCGGAGCAGTTGCGCTTCCACCTGGAGCATTTTGTGCGGGATCTGGGGGTAGCGGTGGTGGGAGGGTGTTGCGGCACCCGTCCCGAGCACATTGCCGCCTTGGTGGAAGCTGTGCAGGGGCTGCGGCCTAAACGCCGCTCCGTCGAGCGCATTCCCGCTGCTGCCTCGATCTACACGCCCCAGCCCTACCTGCAGGAGAACTCGTTTTTAATCATCGGCGAGCGGCTGAATGCCAGCGGCTCCAAAAAGATGCGGGAGCTGCTCAACGCCGAAGACTGGGACGGCCTGGTGGCCCTAGCGCGGGAGCAGGTGCGGGAGGGAGCCCACATCCTGGACGTGAATGTGGACTACGTGGGCCGGGATGGCGTGCGGGATATGCGGGAGCTGGTCTCGCGGCTGGTTACCCAAATCCCAATTCCCCTGATGCTGGATTCTACCGATTGGCAAAAGATGGAAGCGGGCCTCAAGGTGGCGGGGGGCAAGTGCCTGCTCAACTCCACCAACTACGAAGACGGGGAAGAGCGCTTCTTCAAGGTGCTGGAGCTAGCTAAAACCTACGGCGCCGGGGTGGTCATCGGCACCATCGACGAAGAGGGCATGGCCCGCACTGCCGACAAGAAGTTCCAGATTGCCGAGCGCGCCTATCGTCAGGCGGTTGAGTACGGGATCCCGCCCTACGAGATTTTCTTTGACCCTTTGGCCTTGCCCATTTCCACCGGCATCGAGGAAGACCGGGCCAACGGGGCAGCCACCTTGGAGGCCATCCGCCGTATCCGCCAGGCTTTCCCGGAGACCCACATTCTCTTGGGCATTTCCAACATCTCCTTTGGGCTCTCGCCGGCAGCCCGCGTGGTGTTGAACTCGGTGTTTTTGCACGAGTGCCGCGAGGCCGGCCTGGATGCCGCCATCGTCAGCGCCGCCAAGATCCTGCCCCTGAACAAGATCCCCGCAGAGCAGCAGCAGGTGTGTCGGGATTTGATCTGGGATCGGCGGCAGTTTAACGCCGTTCGCGTTAGCGGGACGGAGTCCTCGGGCATTTGCACCTACGATCCCCTGGCGCGGCTGACGGAGCTGTTTGCGGGCGTTTCCGGGAAGGAACTGCGCTCTGGCGGATCTTTTGCAGATTTACCCCTGGAGGAGCGCCTGCGGCGGCACATCATCGACGGCGAGCGGATTGGCCTGGAGGAGACCCTGGCGGAGGCACTGCAGAACTATCCTCCCCTGGAGATCATCAACACCTTTTTGCTGGACGGCATGAAGGAGGTGGGGGAGCTCTTCGGCGCTGGCAAAATGCAACTGCCCTTTGTGCTGCAGTCGGCAGAAACCATGAAAGCGGCGGTGAAATACCTGGAGCCCTTCATGGAAAAGGTGGGAGGGGAAGTGTGCAAAGGCACTCTTTTGATTGCCACCGTCAAGGGGGATGTCCACGATATTGGCAAAAACTTGGTGGACATCATCCTCACCAACAACGGCTACAAAGTCATCAACCTGGGCATCAAGCAGCCGGTGGAGAACATCATCGAAGCCTATGAAAAGAGCAAGGCCGACTGCATTGCCATGAGCGGCCTGTTGGTAAAATCCACCGCCTTTATGAAGGAGAACTTGGAGGTGTTTAACGAGCGGGGCATCACCGTGCCGGTCATCCTAGGAGGGGCGGCCCTTACCCGCCGCTTTGTGGAAGAAGACTGCCGCCAGACCTACAAAGGCCAGGTGATCTATGGCCGCGACGCCTTCGTCGATCTCCACTTTATGGATCGGCTGATGCAGGCCAAAGCTGCCGGACGCTGGGACGACCGGCTGGGTTTTCTGGATGACTTGGAGCAGGGATCCCCCTCTGCCAATGGCCAGAAAGAGGCTTCTTGGGTTCCAGAGGAAACGGATCCCAGCCTGCCCCCTGCGGAGACCACCGTGGGAGCTGCTCCCGCCCTCACCCTCTCCGAGTCCCAAGACACCCGCCGCTCTGAAGCCGTTGCCCTGGAGACTGAGCGACCCATCCCGCCTTTCTGGGGATCCAAACTTCTCACCTCAGATCAGATCCCCTGGCCGGAAGTCTTCTTCTACATCGACAAGCAGGCCCTGGTAGCCGGCCAGTGGCAGATTCGCAAGCCCCGCGACCAGTCGGCAGAGGAGTTTGCCGAGTTTATCGCCACCCAGGTGGATCCGGTGATCGAGCGCTGGAAAGAGCGGATCCTGGCAGAAGATCTGCTGCACCCCCAGATTGTCTACGGCTATTTCCCGGCCCAGGCGGAAGGAAATACTCTAATCCTGTTCGACCCGGCCAGCTTCCCGGAGCTGTTTGCCCTGAAGCCAGGCTCCACCACCTATTTCCAACTGCCGACGGTCGAGCGGCCCCAGCTTTCTCCCCAGGTGCGGGAGCTGGCCCGCTTCACCTTCCCCCGCCAAAAGAGCGGCCACCGCTACTGTATCGCTGACTTCTTTGCCGATCGCTCCACTGGCCTAGTAGATGTCTTCCCCATGCAGGCGGTTACGGTGGGCCCAGAGGCCACCGCCTATGCCCAGCGCCTGTTTGCCAAAGGCCAGTACACCGACTACCTGTATTTCCACGGCCTGGCTGTGACCCTGGCGGAAGCCCTGGCGGAATGGTGCCATGCCCGCATCCGGCGGGAGCTGGGGTTCGGCCACGAAGATAGCCCCGACATCCGCAAGATCCTGCACCAGGGCTATCGGGGATCCCGCTACAGCTTCGGCTATCCCGCCTGCCCCAACATCGCCGACCAACGGGTTCTGCTGCAGGTGCTCCAGGCCGAGCGCATTGGCCTCACCATGGACGAAAGCGATCAATTGGATCCGGAACAGTCCACCACCGCCATCGTTGCTTACCATCCGGCAGCCCGCTACTTCAACACTTAGGCTTAGCTTGTCGGGGTGTGGGGGTAGCTAAGCCCCGCACTGTACTCGTAGAGTCAGTGTCGGGATACAGATACCCCCACATGGTGTATGATGGGAGTACTTGCACAAAACGGCTTTTGCCGGAATCTGGTGCAACTACGCGGTAGGGCATTCCCTGTCTGTATGCCTATGGCACGGCTTCGCCGAACGTGGAGGGTTCTTGCGTAGGCTCCCCGTTCGCGTCAGCGGTGCGGAGCACTCCGCAGGGGGAAGCCCACGACCAAGATCAAGGTAACCAGAATGATCAAGGTGGAGAGGGCATTGATTTCCGGGGTAACTCCTCGTCGCGCCGTGCTGTAGATCAAAATTGGCAAGGTCAGGCTCTCCGGCCCACTGGTAAAAAAGGAGATGACAAAATCATCTATCGAAAGGGTAAAAGCCAGCAAAGCGGCAGCTTGGATCCCTGGCATGGCTAAGGGCAGGGTGACATAGCGTAGCTTTTGCCAGGTGTTTGCATAGAGGTCATAGGCGGCTTCCTCCAACGCAGGATCCAAAAGTTGGAGACGGCTGCGCACCACAATAGCCACAAAAGCAATCTGAAACGTAATGTGGGCCAAGATCATCGTCCCCAGGCCCAGCTCAAACCAGCCGGTGTAGGCGCGCACCACTTGGTAAAACAGCAGCAGCCCAATGGCCATCACAATATCCGGAATGGCTACCGGCAAGAGCAGCAGCCCCTGCACCGCCTTTTTGCCGGGGAAGTGGTAGCGGTAGAGACCATAGCCCAAGAGGGATCCCAGCAGCGTGCTGACCAGGGTGCTGACCAACGCCAGGACGAGGGTATTTTGCGTGGCCTGCCAGACCAGGGCATTCTGAAACAGGGAAAGGTACCAATCGAAGGTAAAACCTGTCCACGCCAGGCCAAAGCGGGCTCGGTTAAAGGAGTAGACGGCGATCAGCAGAATTGGCAGGTAGAGAAAGCCATAGATGGCATAGCTGACTCCCCGCAGCCAGGTGGGTATCCTTGCCAACATTCGCGTGTGCTATCTCAGTTGCGTCTATCCCACTGTAGAGCAGGCTGCCAAAATTGCAGCAACTCCCTAGGCTTTATACATCAGCCTGCAACCCTGTCTATCACGCCAAAGTCCGTTATCAATGGGATATCAATGTGAGGTTATCTGTGGCTGGATTTGTTGAATTGATGATGGGATCCCTGAAGCTGTAAAGACGGCAATCAAAGAACGTGAGCCAAACGAAATGTTTTGCTGTTCGCGTTAGGGGGACGGAGTCCTTGCCTTATTCGGGCAACCCGATACCTGTGACTGGGAAATTGGCAGCACAGGCATTCCCCAACGCCGGCAGTGGGCACTTCCGCGAGGATTGCTAAACTTAGGCTCGGAGTGGTGTGAAAAAGCTGCAACCCATGCCCAAAAGCAGTTCTGGTCGTCTTCGAGAAAAACAAAATCCAGAGGAACCGCACGCGAAAACCAAGGGTATGTCTCGGCCTGTCGGTCGCGTCAGCGGGACGGAGTCCAAACCGTTGCGGTGGGGCAATACGGCCTACTGGGAGGCGGCTGGGCTGATGTTGCTAGGGATCCTGCTGATCGTCTATCGCTGGCGGGGCACCCTGCTGATGTTGATCAATCCCGGCTACGTGAATGTGGCGCTGTTGGCCGGGCTGTGTCTGTTGGGCTTGGGGATTGGCCGTTGGCGAGGAGCCAAAGTTGCCTCTTCTGAAGTCCATGCCTCACTATTGGGGCCGCGGCTGGGCGCAGGACTGTTGATCCTGACGGCCCTGCTGGGGTTTTGGGTCGAGCCACGACCACTCTCCAGCCAAACTGCCCTCAACCGAGGGGTATCTCCCTATCTGGGGGTATCTCGTAGCCAGCCGCAGGCTTTTCGCCCCAAGCTCGACCCCCGTCAGCGAACTCTGCTGGACTGGGTGCGCACCTTGGATGTTTACCCGGATCCCTACACCTATGAAGACCAGCCGGTGCGGGTGCAGGGGTTCGTCATTCCTGACGAGCGACCCGACCACTTTGTTATTGCTCGGTTTTTGGTTAGCTGCTGTGCTGCCGATGCTTACCCCGTGGGCTTGCCGGTGCGCTGGCCAGAGGCAGAGCAGTTAACTGCCGACAGTTGGCTGCGTCTGGAGGGGCGCATGGCCGTGGAGCAGCGGGATGGCCAATCTCAGTTGGTAATCGCTGCCGAGCAGGTGGAGCCGATACCGGTGCCGCCAAACCCCTATGCCGACGAATAAGAGCAGGCGCTTAGATATCGGTTTAGATATCGGTTTCGCTCAGCTTAGCGCTCAGGTAATCGAAGGGCTCGGCCACAAAGCTGTAGTCTTCGCCAGAGCCAAGCAGCTCCAGGGTGCGGGTTTTCATGTTTTGAATGCCAATCACCGTCGGGGCGATGGGCACACCGAGGGAGTTGTAGGTCTCCCGTAAGCCGGCCAAGACTCGCTCATCCAAAATGCTGTTGTCGGCAGCCACCAGCGCGTAGGAAGCGTAGCGCAAGAAGTAGTCCATATCCCGCAAACAGGTGGCATAGCGGCGGGTGGTGTAGGCGTTGCCTCCCGGACGAATGAGATCTGGCACCTGGGCGAACATGGCCGCAGCAGCCGTTTTGACGATATCCACTGAGTTGAGATTGATCACGTTCACGGCCTTGATGCGCCGCAGCCCCGAGTCATAAAAAGCCTTGAGCGCATCCATTGCCTCCCGATCCAAGTAGCGGCCCGTCAGGTCGTAGGTTTTGATCAGCGTGGTTACGGCATCCCGCATATCCCCAGCTCCATTCTTGTGACTTTATTTTGTAAAGTAGCTTGAGATGAAAAAATGAGAAGAGATTTTGCCGGACAACATCCAAAGGTCAACCTTGGAAAATCGAGCCAGAGCCCGGCAACGGCGACGCTTCAGGCTCCCCTTCGCCCTCAGAAGTTTAGCATGCAGGGGTTTCTTTCCCGCTTCCCCCTGAGACAATGGCAAATGTTGTTACGAAAATGTAACTTTTCTGCAACACTCTAGGGATCCGGCGGCAACACCCGCAGCGGCTTGAGCTGGCCTGCCTGACCATACCCCAAGCCCAAAAACTTGCCCGCCTCGTCCAGCACCCGCAAAGTAGGGGCATCGACAACAGGCCGGTCGAGGAGAATGGCCCGACCCTGCAGCCACTGCTTCGCTTCGGCGGAAGAGAGCTGTACCGCACCCCAATCGGCAAATCCCCACTCGATGGGCAGCAGGGCAGCAGCGGGATCCCCGGATCCCCGCCATCTCTCCAGCGGCAGGCTTTCTGCGATGCGAAAGGGGCCACTTTGCAGCCGTCGCAGCCGGCTCATCAGCCCTCCACAGCCCAATTTTTCCCCCACATCGCGGGCAAGGGCACGAATGTAGGTGCCGGGGCCACAGGCAATTTCTAGATCCACTTCCGGAAAGTCTCCGGCTCGCCAGCCCAGGATGCGCAGTTGCCGAATGACCACCCGTCGGGGTTCCAACTGGAGTTCCGCAGCCTCCACGCCGGCACGGGCCAACTGGTAGAGCTTTTTCCCCTGGCGCTTAAGGGCGCTGTAGAGGGGCGGCACCTGCCAGATCTCGCCGGTAAACTCCCGCAAGCACTGCTCTACCTGCTCGCGACTCAACCCAGGACAAGGGGATCCCACCCGGATCTGCCCTTCGGCATCGTCGGTGTCGCTGCGCTGTCCCAATCGGAAGGTTGCTTGATACACCTTATCCCCCGACAAAAACGACAAAAAGCGTGTTGCCCGTCCCACCGCAATCGGCAAAACCCCCGTTGCCGCCGGATCCAAGGTGCCCCCATGCCCCACCTTGCGGGTGCGCAAGACCCGCCGCACCACTGCCACACAGTCGTGGGAGGTGAGCCCCGCCGGCTTGTCCAGGTTGAGAAAGCCCTCCAGGGATCCCATGCCAGGCATAATATGCATCAACAGTTAAGATTTGTAACTGAGCTGCCCCAGCGCTTAACATGGGGTTAACTTCCGTCTCCAAGTTTGAAGCACCTATGGCTCAGTCTGACCTGTTCTTTCAGCCTATCTGGCAACGCCTCCTGATGATTGCCCCCTTTTTCCTGTGGGGCTCGGCGATGGTGGTGATGCGAGATGCCCTCTCCGAGACCACCCCCCTCTTCATTGCCATTCTGCGGTTGCTGCCGGCAGGGATCCTGGTTCTTGCCTTTCGGCTCTGGCAGGGGCGGGGTTCTGCGTCTCACGCCTGGCATCCCAGAGGGCTGCGCGGCTGGCTATGGGTGTTGGCGTTTGCGCTAGTGGACGGCACTTGTTTTCAGGGATTTTTGGCCCAAGGGCTGAAAGAGACAGGGGCAGGCCTGGGATCCGTGCTAATCGACTCGCAGCCGCTGGCGGTGGCTTTGATGGCCACCTGGTTTTACCGCGAGCGGATGGGATCCCTGGGCTGGCTGAGCCTGGGGCTGGGAGTTTTCGGCATTGGCCTCATCGGCCTATCCGGCGAGGGATCCCTGCAGTTGGGGGCCGGCGTCGTTTGGATGTTGATGGCCTCCCTGTCGATGGCAGTTGGCACCGTGATGATGCCCAAGGTGGCGGAGGTGGCAGATCCGGTGCTGGCGACGGGCTGGCACATGGTGTTGGGCAGCCTGCCGTTGATCCTGCTGTCAGCACTAACAGAAACCCAGCAATGGCAACACCTGAGCGGGATCCACTGGCTGGGCCTCCTCTACGCTTCGGTGATGGGGAGCGCCTTGGCCTATGCCCTCTTCTTCTATTTCGCCTCTCAGGAAAACCTCACCGAGTTCAGCTCCCTGACCTTCCTCACCCCCATCTTTGCCCTGCTGTTTGGCAGCACCTTTCTGGGGGAATCGCTGACGCGGCTGCAATGGCTGGGAGTGGGCATCACTCTGGTCTGCGTGTATTTGATTAACCACCGGCAAGAATGGCAGGAGCGCCTGCGCCTAGGCTGGAAAGGGATCCTCTCAGAGCTGGGTTTAGACTGGCTGGTGAGCGCCTTGAGCACCGTCGAGATCCGCGATGGCAACCCCGACTGATCAAAGCTTGGGCAGGGATCCCTCAGGGGGGTAAGAACCCCATAGCCTCTCTCACCGTTTCTAGCGTTTGCTCGGCGATGGCACGGGCCTTAGCGGCATTCTCCCGTATCAGAACGAGCAGGTGGTCCGGGTTGCTCCACAGTTCCCGGTAGCGCTGCTGAATGGGCTCCAGGGCAGCGATGATGCTGTCGGCAAGGAGGGGCTTGAACTGCCCCCACCCCATCTCGGCACACTCAGCCGCCACTACCTCCTTGCTTTTGCCGGAGGTGAGCATGTAAATCGTCAACAAATTGTGGGCTTCGGGACGAGCCGGATCGTCAAAAGTAATGCCCCGAATGGGGTCGGTCTTGCATTTTTGGATCTTCTTGCGGATGGTATCCGGGTCATCCAGCAGATGAATACGGCTGAAATCCGAGGGATCCGACTTGGACATCTTCCGCGTACCGTCGGTTAAGCTCATCACCCGCGCCCCCTCCGGACGAATCAGGGCCTCTGGGATCAGAAACACCTCTCCAAAACGGTCATTGAAGCGGCGAGCGATGTCCCGACACAGCTCAATATGCTGCCGCTGATCCTCCCCCACTGGCACATACTTGGGTTGGTAGAGCAAAATATCCGCCGCCTGCAAAATCGGGTAGCTGAACAAGCCAACGCTGGTCTCCTCCCCCTGTTTTTCCTTCTTCTCCTTGTATTGGATCATGCGCTCCGCCCAGTTCATGGGGGTGATGGTGTTGAACAGCCAGGCCAGCTCCGTATGGGCAGGCACGTGGGACTGGACGAACAGCACGCAATGCTCCAGGCTGAGACCGCAGGCCAAATAAAGGGCAAACAGCGAACGGGTTCGCTCCCTCAGCAGCTTGGGATCCTGAGGAACGGTGATGGCGTGTTGATCGACGATGCAAAAAAAGTTCTCGTAGTGCTCCTGCTCGGCCACCCAGTTTTTAATTGCCCCCAAGTAGTTGCCCAAATGCAGTTCGCCAGAGGGCTGAATGCCAGAAAGGGTGCGCGGCTTGGCCATAGGGAAAGCAGATCTCAAACGCCAACAAGACGGAGGACAAGAGCAAGGAAAGTCTTTTTCAGGATATCAAGAGAGGCGCAACCCGTTGGTTCATGATGGAAAAAAGACGCCCAACCCCACACCATGTTAGACTCAGAACCCGAACTGTTGCGTGCTGCCAACCACTATGTGCTGCTGATACCGGGCTTGCCGGAGCAATTTCTCAGCCCTGAGGAATTGCAGGAGTTTCTCATGCGGCTGTTGCAGGAACATCCCCACCTGGTGGATGCAGATCTGGCCCGCTATCCCACCCCTCAAGCGCAGGCACAGCGGCTGATCGACACCGCCTGTGAGCTCGAGGTTTGCCCCGGCGAAACTGTGCAGTGGCATCCTGTGCGCCTGAGCAAGCGCTCCTCGACACGGTCTTAACAGGCTCGGAAGTTCCTTGGCCAAGCCGTTCGCAGCCTCGTTGCAGCAGCGTTGCAGTTCCCCTCCCGCAGGCATAGCAAAAACCTCACCAGAGGTGGGGCGGGCAGTACGGGGTTGTGTTTCGGATCCCGCCTTGGGCGTGATACAACGCAAGAGTAGAGATCCTTAGTCCTAAACTTAAAAGGGGTCAGCCATGCCGCGCAGCATGAAGAACGACAACTTCATTGACAAGACCTTCACCGTCATGGCCGATCTAATTCTGAAACTGCTGCCAGGGGTGAGTTCCGAGGAAAAGAAAGCCTTTGCCTACTACCGGGATGGCATGGCCGCTCAGAGCGAAGGAGAATACGCCGAGGCCCTAGAAAACTACAGAGAAGCCCTCGCCCTCGAGCAAGGGGAAGAAGACCGCAGCTACATTCTCTACAACATGGGCCTGATCTACCAGAGCAACGGCGAGCTTGACAAAGCCCTCGACCACTACCACCAAGCTCTGGAGTTAAACCCAAGACTTTGCTCTGCCCTGAACAACATTGCCGTATTGCTGCACCACAAGGGCGAGCTGAGCCTGCAAGCCGGGGATGAGGAAACAGCAGAGGCCCTGTTCAACGAGGCTGCCCAGTACTGGATTCGGGCCATTCGCATTGCCCCCAACAACTACATCGAGGCCCAAAACTGGCTGAAAACCACCGGGCGCGCCAACCTGGAGGTGTACTGAGCTTTCCTGCAGAAGGACTCCGTTCCGTTAACGCGAACGGTTGATCTCGGCTACCCTGGGCTAAGTCAAGTCGATAATCTGGGAGCCGGAGGAGAGGATGCTGAAACGGGAAGAAGTCCAACATGTTGCTCACTTGGCTCGTCTGGAGCTGACCGAGGAGGAAGAGATCCAGTTCACAGAGCAGCTAGCAGACATCTTGGCCTACGTGGAGCAACTGAAGGAGCTGGACACGGAGGGGGTAGAGCCCACCTTTCACGTCCTGGACATGGAACTGCCCACCCGCCCCGATGAAGTCGAGCCCTACCCGGATATCGAAGGGATCCTGGCCAACGCCCCTGATCGAGCTGACATGTTCTTCAAGGTGCCCCGCATTTTGGAAGGGGAAGACTGACATGGGTCGGCAGGGATTCGAACCCTGGGCCAATCGGTTAAAAGCCGAGTGCTCTACCGCTGAGCTACCGACCCAAGTTTGCAGCTTCGTCATATTAGCAAAGCTTCTGTCACATTCGCAAAGGTTCTGGCCGTATCCCCAAAAATCTTGCTATGCTGGTCTCAAGTCAACCCTGGGGCTGTAACGGTTTCGACGGGGTGGCGAACATGGGTTCATGAGGCAGGTCGGGATTGAGCTTATCCCGTTACCACCAGGCTCAAAAAAGTACGTGCGAACAACGTCGTACCCTTTGCTCGTAAAGCGGCTGCTTTGGCTGCCTAAGGCTCAGTAACCGAAAACTTACTCTGAGCTCGAGGATCTGCTCACGACCCCGTTAAGTGGGCGGATCACAACCCCAACGGGTGCAGCTCTCTACTCTGGCTCCGTCGAGGGAGAGACTAAGATTAGGCGGAGAACTCCCATCGCTGGGATCCAAACGGCGATCCCCGCCTCGAGGGTCAAAGAGGCTAAACCTGTGAATGAGTGATCCCTCAGTACCCATCTCGGACACGGGTTCGACTCCCGTCAGCTCCATCTCCCAGCAGTTAACTACGAGCCAAAAACTGCCAGCTTTCAGCCATGCCCTAGGAGCAGATCCTGCTCAGTTTCTAAAGGTTTTACGGAGCGTGGGCGAGTTTGATGACAAGGTGCCGGTTTTTGTCCACCGCAACCCAGCCCTGCTGGCGAAAGCGGTTTAGGAGACGGGTAATGGTGACCCGGGTAGTGCCGATGGCATTGGCCAAGTCCTGGTGGGTAAGGCGCACTTGCAGGCGCACCCCTGTTGCAACCGGGGATCCCAGCTCCACAGCCAAAAGGGAGAGCAACTGGCGCAGCCGATCCTCTACCCGCCGCCGTCCGGCCAAGGCGAGCAATGCTTCGGTTTGGCGCAGCCGACGCACCACCTGCTTGAGCAGCCCTTGACTCAGGATCTCTGAGGCTTCCACCTCTGCTGCCGGCAGCCGCAGCACATCAACTGCCGTCAAAGCCTTAGCTTGGTAGGGATCCAGCATCGTCAGCGGGGATCCCAGGGGCATGGAGGGGCCGGCAAACCCCAACAACGCCTCACCGCCATTGGGATAGAGGGTGGTCAACTGTACCACGCCCCGACAGACGATCACCCATTCCTCAGGAAACAGAGGGATAACCTGGCCAGGAGTGTAGGGGGATAAACTGCGGCTGCGGTAGAGGTCTTCCAGCAGTTGGCGCTCCCGTGTGGACAGGCCGGCAGCAAAATGGCTAGGCATCGCTTCAGGCATAGGCTGGCTCCGCTAGGAAAACTGGGCGCACCAGTCGTTGGGCTCCCCCTTGCAAACCAACAGCAATGGGCTGGCCGTCAATGCTGAGGTTGGGGCATGAGATAAGTGTTCCCGACAACACCTTAGCGCTTGCCTCCCAGTCTGAAGTAAAGGCAAGGTTATGTCCAGGTTAAGTGTGGCTGCCCCGAGAGAATAAAGACAAAAGGGGAACCAGGCAAAGCTGCAGGGATCCTAATCCGCTAGGATCGAAACCAGGGTGCTCCGCACCGTCGACGCGAAAGTGCTCAAGCTTTCAGGAGATCTGTCGTGACGCTGATGGTTCGTGTGATTACCCCCGACCGCACGGTTTGGGATGCCCCCAGCGAGGAAGTGATCCTCCCTGCCACTTCGGGCCAATTGGGCATTCTCACTGGGCACGCCCCCCTCTTGACCGCCATCGGCAATGGCGTTATGCGGGTCAAAGCCGATGGAAAGTGGTTGGCCATTGCGGTCATGGGCGGATTTGCAGAAGTCGAAAATAACGAGGTAACCGTCCTGGTCAACCGAGCAGAGCGGGGTGAAAAAGTGGATAAGGCAGCGGCTCAGGCCCTCTTGGACGAAGCAAGCAAAGTTTTGAATACCAGCAGCGACAAGCAAGAGCGCTTGCAAGCCAAGTTGGATCAACAGCGAGCCAGGGCCTTGATCCAAGCTGCCGAGATGGGCAGCAAGACTGGAAGCTGACCCTGTCCCGGCGCGGGATCTGCAGATGGAGCTCAAGCTGCAGGAGAGATGGAGGGGCTGAGGCGCAGCCAGGGGGCCATTTTCGATCTTTGGGGATTGGCTTTGTTAGCTAGACCGGCGGGAAGCCCCGCCTTCTGTTAGTGACTAGTGACTAGTGGCTGGTCACTATCCACTCACCACTATCCAGGGTAAGGGTCGGGATAAAAGGCGAGGACACGATGCTTCGTCCTTACTGGTGCTATGACCGGCGTAGCAGGATTTTATACCCTCATCATGAGAACTGCTTACCAGTATCGCTTACGCCCTACTTCTAGCCAAGTTGCTCTGATGGACCAATGGCTAGACTTGTTACGCAAGCAGTACAACTACCGCTTGGCAGAGCGCTTTGCGTGGTGGGAACACAATCGCTGTGATATCAATGCTTGTCCCTTAATCTGTCACTTGCCTGAGCTGAAAGACAAGCCCGATTTCTACTCCCAGAAACGGGATTTGGTGAAGACGAAAGCCCTGTTTCCGCAGTACAGAGCAGTCCATTCGCAAGTCCTCCAGAACTGCATAGAGCGAGTGCACAAAGCATTCGACCGGTGGCTGAAGGGGGACTGTAACGGCAAGCGGGCAGGGAAACCCAGATTTAAGGGAGCTGGGCGGTATCGCTCCTTCAGTTTCCCCCCGATGCAACAGGACTGCATTTGCGGGCAGTTTATCCATCTGCCCAAAATCGGTGCTGTTCGGATAATTCAGCACCGTCCTTTGCCTGACGGTTTTGTCATCAAGACCGCTACCATCAGCCGCAAGGCAGACGGGTGGTATGTGACCTTGAGCCTGCAAGATTCGTCCGTCCCTGAGTTTACTCCTGAGTCTGCAACGCTGGAAAACACTACAGGGATCGACGTGGGACTGGACTCCTTTTTGGTGACCGACGCGGGGGAGTCTGTTCCAGTTCCCCAGTACTATCGCAAGGCAGAGCTCAGGCTCAAGAGGTTGCAGCGAGCCTTGTCTCGCGAGAAGAAAGGGTCAAACCGCCTATGGCTAGTGACTAGTGGATAGTGACCAGTAGATAGTGAATAGTGACTATCCACTAACCACTATCTCAGCGCAAAGATTTTCATGACAAAACAGCGAACTGGCTGGTAAGCAAGGGCAAACATATTGGGTACGAAGCCCTGAATATCAAAGGTATTGCGAGGACGAAGCTAGCAAAATCTACCTATGATGCTGGGTGAGGACAATTTCTGCAAATGCTGGCAGTCAAGGCTGAAAGAGCTGGGCTGAGGGCGATTGCAGTGAATCCCAACGGCAGCAGTCAAAACTGCTCTCGGTGCGGTCAAAGAGTACCGAAAGCGATTCAAGACAGGTGGCATTCTTGTTCCCATTGTGGGCTAGAACTAGGGCGCGACCACCATGCGGCCATCAACATCAAGCACAGGGCGGTGGGGCATCCCGTTCTTTTCGCGTCAGCGGGACGTAGTCCTCAAGCGCAGGAAATGTCCTTTTCGCGCCAGCGGCGCGGAGCGCTAACCGGAGTCACTGTTCGCGTCAGCGGGACGGAGTCCTTGAAGCCCGCACTCTCTCGCTTTGGCGGCGCGGAGCGCTTTGCGTCAGCATGAGTGTGGGAGTATGTCACAACAGCTCAAGTTGGAATAGAACTGTTTCGTCGCGGTATCCATAGCACCCCTCTCCTTTTGGAAGAAGGGCTGGGAGTGAGGGAGAAAGGCTCAAGTCAAAGGCTGCCAATGGCCCGTTTCAGTTGTACCAGGGCGCGATTGTAGGCGATTACAGCATTGGAAAGGTTGCCACGGGCAGTGGTGAGGGCAGCTTCAGCATTGATCACCTCCGTTTGGGTGCCCACCCCCGCTTGCAGGCGCAGCCGGGCCAAGCGCAGGCTCTCTTCTGCTGAGGCAATTGCCACTTTGGCCGAGTCGATCTGTTCACGGCTGGAGCTGAGGGTCAGAAAGGCTTCTTCCACCCCCCGCTGGATTTCGTTGCGGGTGCCGACGAAGTTGCTCACGGCCACCTGTCCATCGATCTGGGCTTGGCGGGCTTGGGCAGCCGCTTCTCCTCCATCGAACCAAGTCAAGCTGAAATTGGCTCCCACCGAATAGCCAACATCAAAACTGTTGCGGCTGGCGTTGAAATCGTTAACGGCATCGAGGCTGGCGAACAAGCCAATTCGGGGGCCATTGCGGGCTTGTGCCAGGCGCAGGCGGCTTTGGGCCTGCTCCAATTCTCGGCGCCGGCGCTCCAATTCCTGTCGTTGGGCAAAGGCAGCAATGATGGTCTCTTCCAGGCTGAGATCCCACTCCCCCATCGGCTCAATGCGGTCGCTGGCCAACACGTCGGTGGGGCTGGGGAAATTCAGCAGTTCGGCCAGGCGGCGGCGATTCAGTTGTTGGGTGTTTTGAGCCGCCAGCAAGGTTTGTCGATTGTTGGCCAATTCCGTCTCTGCCTGGAGAATCTCAAAGCGGGTACCCAGCCCGGCCCGTTCTCGGGCTTGAGCATCCCGCAGGGTGGCTTCGGAACTTTCGACGGCAGCTTGGCTGATGGCAACCCTGGCATCTGCGCTTTGCAGATCGTAGTAGGCATTGGCCACAGCTTGTTTGACCGTCTGCAGCGTTTGCTCCAGCTGCAGTTGGGCGATGCGCAGCGCTTCTTGGGCCAGCTTCAGGTTTTGCTCCCTAAGGCCACTGTCAAAGGCGGTATACTCCACCCGCACCACACTGGCCGAGAGGGTGTGGGATTCGCGCCTTGGCCCACCACCAGGAGAGGGAGCCTCACTGTACTGGTAGTTGGCACGGCTGGAGAGGGTGGGAGCAAAGGCAGCTTGAGCTAGAGCTACCCCGGCCTCGGCCCGCTCGACAGTCAGTCTGGCCTGCTGCACAGCCGGGTTCTGGGCAACGGCGATCTCCAGAGCTTCTTCCAAAGACAGGCCCTCCCTGCGCTCAATGCGCACCTGCAAGGGGGATTGGGGCACCACCAATTCTTCAGCCTTGGAAGCCCCCTGCAAAGCCAGGTCAGCCGCAGGGGTAGGGTCAGCAGGGTTGGAGGGAATCGATAGGGTGGGGGGGGGTGGGGGGGTGAGGATTTCGCGGCTGTTGGGCAGAGCAAAGGCAGCAGAGCTGGGAGATTCCGGCTGAGCAAGAGCAGGGACAACCCAGAGCAGGCTCAACAGTAGGCCACAGGGAGCAGAACAGGCAAGGCACAACTGGGATCCCGCCGAGTTTGTCTGCCGTTGAGGAAGTTGAAGCGGATCCCTGGCTCCATTTTGCATCGCCATCGTGCTGTCATTCTCAACATCACCCCTAGCAGTATCGCAAAATGAAGGACAAAGATAAGACGGTTTTCCGCAGGCTCGCTGGCTGCCCTGTTCGGGCCAGTGGAAGCGAGTCCTCGCATTTGCCCCTGCAACGATGAGGCCGACCTGCGTCTGCCAGGAGCTCCGAGCACGGGCGGGACTCCTCTACACTCAGCAGAGACGCTTGGATTGAGACCGAGTCGATTTAGATTTAGACTCAGTTTAGAATGGTGGGGCCATCTGTCCGTGATGGCGGGGGTGGGTGTTGTGGGCGATGAAAGGGGGCAAGGTGGCAGACTCTCAGAGCATGACTCTAGTCAATAATAAGCTCAACTATACTGAAAATAATGTATAATATGTTCAGTACGGATTACTACCAGTTGATCTTTCTGTTTACTTTCGAGTCTGCCAACATGGTAGCCAAAGCAAAGCAGAAAATTGGTAGTAAGACGACACGGAAACTGCGCTTTGGGTATTCTACTCAAAGCTTTGCGGGATACCGCCATTCTGTTTGGACTCCGTCCCGCTAACGCGAATGGAAACAAACAGAATGCTATCGCTGCATAGTTGAACAGTGATGTTCAGCAGTGTTCAGCGTAAATGTATCAGCACGCCCAAGCAAGGGGAGACCTCTTCCGGTCGGGATCGGGCCTCGCGGCCGAAAAAAAGTAAGCCAAGCCCTTCTGCCCAGTCCGGGGATTTGGGAACCTCAGAAGCAAGAGCGCGGCCAAAACAGGCCGATAGCACTCCGCGCCGTGCGGAGCAGCAGGAGATTTTACAAGATCACCCTTCTGGCTTGAACCCGCCCAAAAATCTCTCTATACTGCAGGGAACTTTATCATTTGCTCCCGCTTCTTCATCTCTCCTTCAACCTATGCGTGCTCCCTCTTCAGGTGACTCGGATCCCATCCTTTCAGAGACTCATGCGGGCTGTTCAGCATCCGAACCGGATCCCAGCACGGAGCGCCATTTGGCCCTGAGGCAGCAACAGCCCTTGGAGAGCCGTCTGCTCAAAGCCGAAGCCGAGCTCCAAGAGCGGCGAGTTCTTCAGGAACAACTGCAGGCTTTGCACCAGAAGGTGGCCGAACAAGAGAAGGCGCTGCAGGAGCGGGAGCATCTCTTGCAACAGTTGCAGCAGACTTTGGCGGCTCAGAAAGTCCAGATCTCGGATCAGGAAGCTCAGCTTGCTGCTCGGCAACGCTTAAATGAACGGCAGCGGCAGGATATCGAGGCCCTGCAGGAGCAGATTGAGCAGCTACGCTTGGCCCACGCTCAGGAGCGCCGTCAATGGGAACAGCGCCAGCAGGAGCTGCAGGCCTCTCTGCTGGAAGCCCAGGATGTGGCGGAAAAGCGGGTGGAAATGCTGCAACGCTTTAAGGCAGAGCTTTCTCTGGCCCGCACTCAAATTGCCGAAACTCAGGCGGAGCTGAGCAGCCTGCGGGCTTTGTACAGCGACCAACAGGCAGCCTGGCAGGAGCAACGGGAACACCTCGAGGCCCGTTTGGCGGGCTATGCCGAGACGGAAGCCGAGGCCGAGCAGCGCTGGCGGGAACAACGGCAAGAGCTAGAAGCAGCCCTGGCCGAAGCCCAAGCTCAATTGGCGGCTTTGCAAGCTCAGCAGGAGCATCTGCGCCAGGGATCCCTGGCGCAGCAACAGCTTCAACAGCAGTGGCAGGCCCAGGCCGAAGCGCTGCAAGTGGCCCTCTCTCAAGCCCAGGCGGAAGTTACCCGTTGGCAGCAAGAGCACCGCCATCTGCAGGAACAGTACGCCCAAGCCCAGCAGCATCTCTCCGCCATGGAGCGGCAGTTGCAGGCTGCCTTGGAGCAGTTGGCCGCCCAACCCGACTGGCAGCCACAGTTGCGCTCTGCGCAGGCAACCATTCTCCATCTGCAAGAAGAAATTGCAACCTTGTCCACGCAACTGGAGAAGCAAGCAGAGCAGATCAAAGCCCTGCAAGGGGAGCGTGCTGCCCTGTGGGAAGAAAACCGCTCTCTCCGAGAAAAATACGAGCAGCAGCAGATGCATGTGCTGAGCTTGAAGGCGGCTTTGGAACGCAAAGGCTTGGATGTCCCACCTCGGGCCGATACCTCCAGCGCCCTCACGCGAACAGAGTCCCTTGGCCAGGCTCTGTCTCCAACCCCTGCTGCCAAGCCTACAATTCAGCCCCTGGCCCAACCTCTACCGTCTCGGGCAAGCAAGCGGGCGGTCGATCTGCCGAGGTTTCTGCCCCGTCCGTGAGGGATCCCGTGTTGCAGCCTGTTCCTCCCCGCTGGCTGGAAGTGTGGGTGGATCATCCCCAGTTGGGGGGTTGCTTTACCTATCGGGTGCCAGAGGGATCCGCGCCAGAAGCGGGCGACCTGCTCAGCGTACCCTTTGGTCAGCAAATGGCGGGGGCAGTGGCCTTGGGTTGGCGCTCCGAGCTGCCGGCAGGGGTGGATCCGCAGTCGGTGCGGGAGATCGAGGCGGTGGTGGCCAAAGGGATCCTGCCCAAAGAATTCTGGCCCCTGCTGCAGCGGGTGGCCGACTATTACCTCACCCCTCTGGCCCAGGTGGTGCGCACGGTATTGCCCCCCGGCTTGCTCAGCCGTTCTCAGCGGCGTGTCCGCTTGCTCAGGCTCCCTGCCGAAGGGGAGGAATGTTCGCCGGCTGCCCAAACCCTGCTGCAGCTGCTTCAGGCCAAAGGGGGAGAGCTGTCTTGGCGCTATGTGCAACAGCAGGTGCCCACTGCCGCCCTCGCCCTGCGGGAACTGCAGCGACGGGGTTGGGTGGAGAGCTTTTGGCAGGAGCAACAGGGGGGCAGGGTGAAAACCCAGCTGGCCGCCAGTCTGGCCGACGACTCCCCAGAGGGGCTGAGCCTCCCTCAGCAGAAGGCGCTGCAGATCCTCAAGCAGAAGGGGGGAGAGCTGCTGCTCGCCGAGTGGGAGCGCCTGGCAGGAGTGAGCCGAGCGGTTCTGCAGGGGTTGGCCCGCAAAGGCCGTGTCCACCTCTACGAGCGCCCACTGCTGCGGCTGGGAGATGCCAGCCTGCCGGGGTGGCGGGATCCGCCCAGGCCCTTGACGGCCGCCCAGGCCCAGGCGGTAGAGGCGATCCGGCAAGCTTTGGGCCGGTTCCAGCGGTTTTTACTGCACGGGGTCACCGGTTCTGGGAAAACGGAAGTGTACCTGCAGGTGATCGCCCAGGTGCTGCAGCAAGGACGGTCGGCGCTGGTGCTGGTGCCCGAGATCGGCCTTACCCCGCAACTGATGGATCGGTTTCGGGCGCGGCTGGGATCCCAGGTGTGGTCCTACCACAGCGGCCTCTCCGAGGGCGAGCGCTACGACACCTGGCGGCAGATGCTGTCCTCCACTCCCCAAGTGGTGATCGGCACCCGCTCGGCGGTGTTTGCCCCCTTGTCCAAGCTGGGCCTGATCGTTTTGGACGAAGAGCACGACGACAGCTTCAAGCAGGATCAGCCCCAGCCCTGCTACCACGCCCGTCAGGTGGCCGAGTGGCGGGCCGAGCTGGCCGGTTGTCCCCTGGTCCTGGGCAGTGCAACCCCAGCGGTGGAAACCTATGCCGCCCATCTGCAGGATCCGCAGCGGTGGATCCGGCTGGCCCTGCCGCAGCGCATCCCCCAAGCTGGGATCCCGGCCACCCTGCCCCAACTGGAGCTGGTGGACATGCGCCAGGAGCTCCAAGCCGGCAACCGCAGCATCCTCAGCCGCCGTCTACACCAGGCCCTGCAGCGGACGCTGGACAGAGGGGAACAGGCCATTCTCTTTGTCCCCCGCCGCGGCCACAGCACCTTCGTCTTGTGCCGGAGCTGCGGGTTTGTCCTCACCTGCGAGCATTGTGATGTTTCTCTCACCTTTCATCTGGCCCATCTCGGCGGGCAGGAACTGCGCTGCCACTACTGCGGCGCCCGCCAACCCCATCCGCAGCGCTGCCCCGCCTGTGGATCCCCCTACCTGAAGCACTTCGGCACCGGCACCCAAAAAGTGGTGGAAGTGCTGCACCAGCATTGGCCCCAGCTCTCGATTTTGCGCTACGACAGCGACGCCACCCGCCGCAAGGGATCCCATCGCGATTTGCTGGAGCAGTTTCGCAGCGGCAAGGCCCAGGTGCTGGTGGGCACGCAAATGCTCACCAAAGGGCTGGACATACCCCAGGTAACCTTGGTGGGCGTGATGGCCGCCGATGGGCTGTTGCACCAAGCCGACTATCGCGCCGGCGAGCGCAGCTTTCAACTGCTCACCCAAGTGGCGGGGCGCTCGGGCCGGGGATCCCTGCCAGGACAGGCGATTATCCAGACCTATCTGCCGGAGCACCCGATTTTGAGGGCGGTACTGGCCCAAGATTACGAGGGCTTCTTGCGGGCAGAACTGCAACAACGGCAAGAGGGGGGCTATCCTCCCCATCGAGCCTTGATTTTGATCCGCTTGAGCAGCACCCGCCTGGAAGCCCTGGAGCGTTATTGCCATCGGGTGGCCGAACGCCTACAGGGGATCCCAGCAGAGGTGTTGGGGCCGGGGCCAGCTCAGGTGGAGCGGGTTGCCGGACGCTACCGCTGGCAGATCCTGCTGAAGCAACTGCCCGACCAAGATTGGGATCGCCCGAAGCTGGCTGCCCAGATCCAGGCCGCAATTGGCCATCCCCCCCAAGGGATCCGCGTCAGCCTGGATGTGGATCCCCTGCGGATTCTCTAGGAACAGTTGACCCGGCGCGGGGCAAGCCCGCCGATCCCGCGAGATCTTCCCGCGAGATCTTAAGGTAGTCTGGTTTCGGGGCCACCCGTATCCAACTCAACTCTGGCAAAGCATGGCTGAAAACCGGACTGGCGCGTTTATTGGTGGGCTGTTGCTGGGAACTGCTGTGGGCACCGCCATTGGCCTGCTCTTGGCTCCCCGCAGCGGACGGGAGACGCGGCGACTGCTGAAGAAATCGGCAGAGGCCCTGCCAGAGGTGGCAGAAGATGTGACCAGCAGTCTGCAATATCAATCGGAAAAGTTGTTCGACGCTGCCCAACGCAGTTTGGATGAGGCTCTGCTGCGGCTGCAGCAGGCAGTGGCGGTGGGCAAAGAAGCCATGTTGCAGAAGCGAAGGGAGCTGCTCCAAGCCCAGAACTCGCGTCCCTTTGGCGGGGAAGAAGCTGACCTAGAAGCTCGGGATGGGGAGGAGGCGGCGGGATGAACGACCCGGTCTTTTGGCTCGGCCTCTCGGTAGGCCTGGTAGCAGTGGGCATTTTGGCAGTGATCCTGACCCTACTACCTGCCGTCATTCAACTGGGTCGAGCTGCCCAGAGCGTGGAGCGCTTTTTCGACACGCTGCTGCGGGAATTGCCGCCCACGCTGGAGGCCCTGCGCCTGACCAGCCTGGAAGTGAGCGAGATTGCCGACAGCCTCGACGAAGGGGTGAAAGGGGCTGGGCAAGTGGTGAAGCAGGTCAACCGCTCCATCGAAGGAGCACGCACCCAAGCCCAGGGCGCCCAAGTCAATATCCGCAGCTTTTGGGCAGGGGTACGGGCAGCCTGGCAGACGCTGTCCGGCGAAGTGCCCCCCACCACTGGCGCGATTCACAACCCGCGGCTGCGCCCATCCGACCCATCCAACCGTTCTTTCTCCGCTGCTTCATCAACACTTCCCCTGGGAGGTGACCGCCCTTTTGCCGGCGGAGCCACACCAGAGGGATCCCAAGCCGCTGCCCAATCTTCCCGACCGGACATCGCCAATCCCTAGGCGTTCCTCAGGATCTTCTGAAAGACAGGCGTAGGAGGCTGGGGCTCTTGCCCGGGGGGAAGCTGGCCCCAAGTCGCATCGGGATCCCAGCGCAGTTGCAGGGTGTCGGCGAGGGAGAACCCCAGCTGCTGCAGGATCTTGAGGCTGAGAGCGGGAATGAGGGGGGAGAGCAGGACTGCCACCCAGCGCACACTTTCCAAAACGGCATAGAGGATCTGGGCCACCCGTTCGTTTTGCCCTTGCTTGTGCAGCGTCCAAGGAGCCTGCTCATCAAGGTATTTGTTGCTGGCCTGGGCTAAGCTGAGGGCTTTGCGGGCAGCAGAGCTGGGATCCAGCCGCTCGTAGGCGTCGGCCACTGCCGGGGCAAGGCGCTCGGCCAGGGTTTTGAGGGGGTGATCTGCAGGGATCCCGACGGCGGGAACGCGGTAGTCGGATTGATATTTCCTGAGCATGTTGAGGGTGCGGTTGAGCAAGTTGCCCAGGTCGTTGGCCAGATCGGCGTTGAGCACGTCAATAAAGCGGCCCTCGCTAAAATCGCCATCCTTGCCCAGCTCGATTTCCGTCAGGAAGTAGTAGCGCACGGCATCGGCGCCGTATTGCTGCACCAGCTCAAAGGGATCCACTGTGTTCCCCAGGCTTTTGCTCATCTTGAGGCCATCCTTGGTGAGAAAGCCGTGGCCAAACACCTGCTTGGGCAGGGGCAGACCTGCGGACATGAGCATGGCCGGCCAGTAAATGGCGTGGAAGCGGACAATATCCTTGCCCACCAGGTGCACATCCGCAGGCCAGTAGCGGCGTAGGGCATTTGCCAAGGTGGGCTCGTCGTCAGGATCCAAAGCAGCACTGATGTAGTTGATGAGGGCATCAAACCAAACATAAAGGGTTTGGCCGGGATCTGCCGGAAAAGGGATCCCCCAGGAGACGCTGGGGCGAGAAATGGAAAAATCCCGCAGGCCCTGCTTGACAAAGTTGATCACCTCATTGCGGCGGCTTTCCGGCTGGATAAACTCCGGGTGCTCCGCATACAGGGCCTCCAGCTTTTCTTGGTAGCGGGAGAGGCGAAAGAAGTAGTTTTCCTCGTCTTTCCACTCCACCTTCTTGGTGGGGTGCAGGGGGCAAAATCCTCCCTCCAGCAGCTCGGCCTCGTCTTTGAACTCTTCGCAGGCCACACAGTACCAACCCTGCTGCCGGCCAATGAAAATATCTCCCTGATCCCAGACCCGCTGAAAAAACTCCCGCACAATGGCCTTGTGGCGGGGATCCGTGGTGCGGATGAAGCGGTCGTGGCGGATGTGGAGTAGGTGCCACAGTTTCGCAAACTCGGCAGAAAACTCATCACAGTGCTGCTGCGGCGGAACGCCCCGTTCTTCGGCGGTACGCTGGATCTTCTGGCCGTGCTCGTCGGTTCCCGTCACCATCAGCACATCCTTGCCCCGCAGGCGATGGTAACGGGCAATGGCATCCGCCACTAGGGTGGTGTAGGCGCTGCCGATGTGGGGAGCGGCGTTGACGTAGTAGATGGGGGTGGTGATGACAAAGGTGGAATCCGGCATGAGCATCCGCAAGGCTTTCTCCCATGATAGAGGTTGCCGGAAAGTCCAAAAGGCCAAGCTGTAGCGTGGGTGGGGAGAGGTCATTCGATGAAACTTCAGGTCAACCTTCCGGGGTGGAGCGGTGTGGCGTTGGGAGCAGGGATCCTGGGCGCCGGAGCGGCTCTGGCCCAGCCCTTGCCGGAAACCCGCATCCCCTGTGAGATTTTCATCGCGGGGGGTGGGCTGGGGGGGGTGGCGGCGGCCTATGACGCGCTGCAACTGGGCCGGCAGGTGTGCATGACGGAGATCAGCGATTGGATCGGGGGGCAGGTGAGCGCCCAGGGAGTCTCCGCTTTGGACGAGCGACCCCTGCAGCGAGAAAATGACATCTTCCCCAAAGGCTACAGCGAGTTTCGCCGGCGGGTACGGGAAAAATACGGCGGGGATCCCAATCCGGGCAAATGCTGGGTGAGCGTGCTCTGCTTTTCCCCTCAGGTGGGCCACCAGGTGATTCGGGAGATGTTGGATCCCTATCTGCAGTCGGGGCAGTTGCGGCTATTTACGGAGACGGTGGTCAAAGACTTGGAGATTGCGGATTACCAAATCCGCAGCGTGCAGGCCATCCGCAACATCCCCAAACACGCCGGCGTCCAGCCAGAGAATCGAGGGGATCTCTCCAGCTACTTTCTCGATTTTTATCGTCTAGAACCTACCGAGGACTGGGACAAGGAGATCCTGCGCTTTGAGCCGCCGCCAGAACGCCAGGGGAAAACCCTGCCCTGGGTGGTGATCGACGCTACTGAAACCGGCGAGCTGCTGCCCCTGGCGCGGGTGCCCTACCGCCTGGGAACCGATGGCCAAAGCCGCTGGGAACCCAGCTCCAAGCCCTACGTGGATCCCTACTGTACCCAGGGCTTCACCTACACCTTTGTCATGGAGCGCTTCCCCGTGCCGCAGGTGCCGGTCAAGCCGGAGTTCTACAACGATCCCCTGCACGGCCCCTACTACAGTTACGAACACCCTCGCTTCAACTTTGCGCTGATCTTCACCTACCGCCGCATCCGGGGGCAGGTGTTCGGCTTTGGGGAAGAGGCCATTCGGGTGGGGGATCAGTCAATGCAAAACTGGACTTGGGGCAACGACTGGCGCATCACCGGCCCGGAGATGAACCTCATCCTTACCCACGAGCAACTGCAGGCCTCAGGCCAACTGCAGCCGGGCGGCTGGATGGGGGGCTTGCGGGTGGAAGCCCTGCGGCGAGCTGAGCAGCATGCTAAGGGCTTTTTCTACTGGCTGGTGGCGGGAAGGACGGATTTTCTCCTGCAACAGGAGGATCCCAACTTTCAAAAAGACTTCTACTTGCGCTATGCCTACCTACGGGGGCCCAATACCCCCATGGGAACTGCCAGCGGCCTCTCCAAGTACCCTTATATCCGCGAGTCGCGGCGCATCATTGGTCGGCCCAGCCTCTCCTACCCAGAAGGATTTACCATCTACGAGTCGGACATCACCACACGGGAATCGGAGCTAAACCGCGGGCGGCCCTTCATCTTCTACGACTCGGTGGGGGTGGGCCAGTACCCCATCGACTTTCACGACTGCCTGCTGCCGGGTTTTTCCCTGCCCCCCAGCAACAACAAAGACGCGCAGGCCCCCAGCTACCCTTACCAGATCCCCCTGCGGGCTCTGATCCCCCAGCGCATTGACAATCTGCTAGCCGGCAACAAAAATATCGCCACCAGTCGCATTGCCAGTGCCTCCTACCGGGTGCATCCGGTGGAATGGGCCATTGGCACCGCCGCCGGCCACACGGCCCACTTTGCCCTAGAACGGGATCTGATCCCGGCGGCGATCGTGGAGGAGCCGCTTTTGGATTTGCGGCTGTTGCCAGCTCTCCAGGCCCAAATCCAGAGCTTGGGCAACCCCATTCAATTTCCTGGCACCACCATTACCGCCACCGATTGGGCCCAATCCCGCTAGCCTAGAAAGGCAGGGTTGGGAGTTGACCGGTGGATCCCGTTGGGGTTGGACTTGTGGGCTGGGAGATGCTTCGCCCCTCTTTATGGGCCGCCACGGCTCTGTGGGGCTTAGGGCTAATGTGGGGGTTTTCGCCGCTGCATCAAAAGCTGCAGGAGAGCTGGGAAAAGCAATTGCTATGGGATCCCAGTGGAGCTTTGGCTTCCTTGCTGAGCACCCTTCCCTTTTTGCTGGCAGCAGGCTTGGTGGTAGCCCTGACGGAGATCTCCTTGGGCAAAAGCTGGGCCGTCTCCTGCGGCCTGATCGCCTGCGTCGGCGGAGGCCTCTATGAACTGGGCCGGCGGGACAATGCCAGGTAACTCAAGCGCTCCGTGTTGTTAACGCAACTACCCCCAGTCTCCTCCCCTAGGGAGCGGATAAGCAACGCCAAGTTAGAGCGGCTTCAAGCGATGACCCCCCTCCAAGAAGCAGCAGAAGCAGCGGCCAAGCTGCTGGTATTCCGGGACATCTGCACCCACCCCCTAGCCCTAGCCTGGCAGGAGCTAATCCAGCAGTTGATGAGTGGGGATCCCCTGCCGTGCTGGAGGGCCTACGGGCGCTGGTTTGAGCTTTTGGCCCGGCAGGGCCTGAGCTGGCGGCAATGGCTGATCCGGGAGATCCGCTGGGCCGATAACCCCTTTGCCCGTGCAGCGCTGCAGCCCCAAGGGATCCCAGAGCCTCTGATGCAGGCTGCCCGCCACGACCTGCGCTGTCTGCAAACCCTAGCGGACAGTCAGGAGACCATTGCCGAGCAGATGCAGGCGTTGGGGTTGGGGATCCCCTGGCCCGATGGGGAAACCGATAGCGCTGGCTGGGATCCCCGCTCTTTTGCCGATTGGGGCCTGAGCCTGGAGGACTTGATTGCCCACTATCGCCAAAGGGGGGTAGGGCTCTGTGGTCGCTACTGGGCCTTTCGCTGGGGGCCAGCAGGGCTAGAAGGGATCCCTGCTCCCGATCTGTCTGACTGGGAGGAGATCTACGGCTACGAACAGCAGAAACAGCAGTTGGCGGCCAACACCGAAGCCCTGCTGCGGGGGGATCCGGCTTTGCATGTGTTGCTCTACGGGGCGCGGGGTACGGGCAAGTCTTCCCTGGTGAAGGCGTTGTTGCGCCGCTACGGCCTGCAGGGGCTGCGCCTATTGGAGCTGCGACGAACTGACTTGGTTCAGTTGCCGGAAATTTTGGCAGAGCTGCGGGCGCAGGTGTTGCCTTTCATCTTGTTTGTGGACGATCTCTCCTTTGAGGCAGAGGAAACCGAGTTTAAGCAGCTCAAGGTGCTCCTGGAGGGGGATCTCGTTGCGCCGCCCCCCAACGTGCGCCTTTATGCCACCAGCAACCGCCGCCATCTCATCCGCGAGTTTTTCGGCGACCGACCCAATCCCCAAGATCAAGAAGTTCACGCCTGGGATACCGTACAGGAAAAGCTGTCGCTGCGGGATCGCTTCGGCCTCACCCTCACCTTCACTCCCTTCACCCAAGGCGATTACCTGGCAACCGTAGAACACCTGGCGCAGCGGCTAGGTTTCACCCAATCTTTGGATGTCCTGCGCCGCCAGGCCCTGATCTGGGCACAACAGCAAAACGGCTTTTCCGGTCGCACTGCCCGCCAGTTCTTGGATGCCGTTCGGGCAGGGCTGGTGAAAGGCAACGATGGACTTCCGAGCTAGAGGTGGTGACTATTCCAAACTCCAAAAAAGACAGAAGTTGCTGAGCTACACTCGCTACACGAAGGGGCGCCGGTCAGCCTGTCTCTGCCGTTACAAAAGCCAGGCGTCATAGCCATAGTCCGACCAAGGGCTGGCCCCAGAAGAAGGCAAAAGAAATGCACGATGGAAGCCATGGTCGCATCAGCGTTGGGTAGCAACCTCGATCCGGCCAATCTGGATCAGACGGAAGCAAGCCGAGGCTTGGCCCGCCTGGGGATCGATGTGGGGGGCACCTTTACCGATCTGGTGCTCTTGCAGGATGGCCAGATGCAGACGGCGAAGGTGCTGTCTACCCCCAGCCCTGAGGAGGGAGTCTTTGCGGCGCTGGACAAGCTGGGGGCGCTCCAAGGAGAGCTCCGGGTTGACCTGTTCTGCCATGGCATGACGGTGGCCACCAACGCGCTGCTGGAGCGCAAGGGATCCCCCACCCTGTTTTTGACCACGGCGGGCTTTCGGGATGTGCTGGCCATTGCCCGTCAAAACCGCCCCTCTCTGTATGACCTGACACAGCCCAAGCCGGAGCCAGTGGTGCCCCGCCACCATTGCCTGGAGGTGAAGGAGCGCTGCAGCGCGGGCGGAGTGTTGGAGCCGCTCACCGATGCCGAAATCCGGCGGGTGGTGCAGGAGGTGGGGGAACGGGTGCAGCGGGATGGGATCCGCGCTATTGGGGTGGGGTTTTTGTTTTCTTTTCTCTACCCGGAGCACGAACAGCGGCTGGGAATGGCCTTGCGACAGGCTTTCCCGGAGCTACATCTTTCCCTGTCTTGCGAGGTGGCGCCGGAGTTCCGAGAATACGAGCGCTTCAGCACCACCGCCATCGATGCCTACCTCAGCCCGGCATTGGCGGGCTACCTGCACCGCTTGGCCCAAGGATGTCGGGAGCGAGGGATCCCCCAACCGTTGATCATGCAGTCTTCCGGCGGGGTGACCTCCATCCCTCAGGCGGCGGCCCATGCTTCGGTGGCTTTGCTCTCGGGGCCGGCAGGCGGGGTTTATGGGGCGGCCTATCTGGGTCGCCTGAGTGGCTACCCCCACTTGCTCAGCTTCGACATGGGGGGAACCAGCACAGATGTGGCCTTGATCCAAAATGGGATCCCCCAGGTTACTCCCGCAGCGGTGGTGTGCGGCTTGCCCGTGCAACAGCCCCAAATTGACATCCACACCGTCAGTGCCGGCGGCGGATCCCTGGCCCATTTGCTGCCCGGCGGTGGGCTTCAGGTGGGGCCAGAGAGTGCCGGATCCAACCCCGGGCCGGCCTGCTACGGTCGGGGGGGAAGGGCTCCGACGGTTACCGATGCCAACCTCTGGCTGGGGTACCTGCCGGATGGCGGGCGGCTGGGCAACTCGGTGCAGCTACGGCGGGAGCTGGCGGAACAGGCTATTGCCACGCTGGCGGATCCCTTGGGTTTGAGCTTGCAGGAAACTGCCGTTGGCATTCGCACCTTGGCGAATGTCGCCATGTCGCGGGCCTTGCGGGTGATCAGCGTGGAGCGGGGTTTGGATCCCGCCGATTTTGCCCTGCTGGCCTTCGGCGGAGCCGGGCCCATGCATGCCTGTGCTTTGGCAGAAGAGCTGGGCATCCGCACGATCTTGATCCCGGCTGCCTGTGGGGTGCTCTCGGCGCTGGGAATGGCTTTGGCAGATCTGCGGCGAGACTATCGGCGGGCCATCCTCCAACCTCTGCGGCAGCTCACGTCCGATTCAGGGGGATCCCTGCTGGCTCAATGGGCAGAACCCCTGATCCGCCAGGCCCAAGCCGATCTGCAGGAGCCGGCGTTGCACTTCAGCTTGGACTTGCGCTATCGCGGCCAGTCTTTTGAGTTGGGGATCCCAGTGCGGTTGTCGGATCCGATTGCTCATCTGGAACAGCAGTTTCACCAGGCCCACCAACAACGCTATGGATGGCAAGATTCAGCCCAGCCGGTGGAGGTGATTCAGTTGCGTCTACAGGCGGTGCAGGCCCTACCCACCGTGCCTTTGACTGCACCCCCCCCCTTGCCAGGGGATCCCCTCAAGGATCGGCGAGAGGCATGGTTTGGGGGCAGGATGCGCCTGGTGCCGGTTTACGATCGGCAGCGCATGGATGTGGGGTTTCAACTGCGCGGGCCGGCAATTGTCGAGATGCCGGAGGCAACGGCGGTGATCGAAGCCGATTGGACAGGTGTCATTGACGAAGTGGGAACCCTAATCTTGAGCTGTGTTCGCGATAGCGGGACAAAGTCCTGGTAAACCACCCGACACCCGCGCTATGCGCAGGGTGCGGGCTTTATCCCAATCCCTAGCGGCCCCAGAGGACAGCTAAGTTTCGGAATTTCAGGCGAGTTTACAGTCGCCCCAAGAAGAGAGATCACTTGAGCAGCGTTATGGTCAGCATCCCCTTCCCATCCACAATGCCCACACTTGAACAACTTGCCGCTGCGGTAGGACTTACTCCGCTCAGGGTGGATGTGCAGGCATTTGTGGCAGGTCTGGCTGGTGTAGGCAGGTGGCACCAGTACCACAGGCACTCCAGCAATAGCAGCCTTGTAGGCTACAAACATCCTGAGCTGGTAGAACGCCCAGTTGTTAGTCCTGCGCCGCTCAGTCTTGCTCCGAGGCTTCTGATTCAGGCGCTCTCGAATGCCTGTCAAGTCTTCAAAAGCTAGTGCCGCACCAATAGCCTGGGCATCCCTGACCAAGGTTTTGCTGATGTTATGGTTCAGCCATGTCTGGTAGTGCCGTTCTCTCCCAGAGAGCCTTCTCAGCAGCCTCCTAGAGCTGCGAGTGCGTTTGGATTGAACCTTGGCGCGCACACGGCTGAACCGGTCACGGACGGCCTGGATGTGCTCTCCACTCCAAGAGCGTCCGTTGCTAGCGGTGGCGATATCCCGCCTGCCCAAGTCAACTCCGATTACCTTGGGAGTTTTGCCGGTTGGGGGAGTGTCCAGCTCAACAGCGATGTTGATGTAGTAGTCCCCTTGCTTGGTCTTGGACAGGGTTGCGCTTGTCGGCTTCTGGCCTCGCAGAAGCGCTATCTGGTAGCCGCCAATCTTGAGCTTGAGCCAAACCCGTCCGCTCATCAGGGTCACGCCCACGGCCTGGTCGGACTCTCGGTACTTAAAAGTACGAGCGTCCAAAGTCAGACTGGTGGGGCGGAACTTGTGGACTTGCTTCACCGCCTTGGCATTGCTAATCACCCGACGGAGCGCCTGACAGACGTGGTTGGCTTTCAGCCCCGTTGCTGCCCTTACCGGCCGATAGACCAAGTGGTGCAGCTTGGCGGTGTTCCAGCAGTTCTTTTGTTTGGCGGTGTCGAGAATCTGGTTGCAAGCATTCGCAAAGCCCTGCAAAGTGCGGTCAATTTCTTGACGCAACTCTACAGGGACTATCAGCTTGCAACGTACCGATATAGTCTGGCTCATGGGCCTATCGTAGCTCATCCAGGCTTTGACTAGCAGGCGGGCTTTCCTCCCGACACCAAGCCTGCGGCTATGGTGCGGGCCTCCAGCCCGAAAATTTGGTGAGTCCATCCGCAAGCAGAGCGTCATGGTCATTTCGATTCAAACTAGGATACTGTGCCCACACCCAAAACGTTGCTCGCGTCGGCGTTGCGGAGCAATAATGCAGGGGGCCAGAAGCTCACCCTAACCTGAAAGACCACAGCAGAGCTTGTTTTGAGAGGGAGAGGCAGGTGCTCCAGATCACCTTGACGAATACCTTCACGATTTTTGCGTCCAGATAGGGTGTTGTCTGTTTTCGTTTGTCAGGGTCTAGATAGATGGACTGGCCTCTGCAGCCCTTGCCCTGACTGGATTTTCGCGATTTCCCTCAAGGGCGGACGATGGGACTCGAACCCACGAATGGAGGATCCACAATCCTCTGCCTTAACCGCTTGGCTACGCCCGCCGTGATTCCGGCTATCTAGCTTAGCATGGAAAAAACGGGACTGAACCACAGAGGTCGAAGCACCCCAAATGCTACCCAGAGCCGATTTGTTGCGAGGGGCAGAGCATCGAGAAACCTTGGCACGGGTCTTGGATTTGGGAGAGCAAGCTCTCAAAACCTGGCAAGTGGTCTGGAGCGACTTCCTTTCCCCACCCGAAATAGCGGAGGTGCAAGCTCGGCTGCGCAACTTGACCGAACTACAAGTGGGGGCCTGGGGAGGGTACCCCCAAGCAGAACGCCAACGCATAGCCCTGGCCCGCTCTGAGGTGGGCCTAGATGTCCGGGATCCCAAGCCCGACCCAGAAGGGATCCCATTGGCCGCCATTCAGATCCAGGGCAACTTTCTCTTCGACCCGGCTACCCACCGCGATTTTCTGGGAGCCCTTTTGGGAGCCGGCATCGCCCGCGAGAAAGTGGGAGACATCCTCCTGTTGGGGGACTCAGGCGCCCAGGCCATCGTTGTGCCCGAAATGGTGGATTACCTCACCCTAAACCTGACTCAGGTGCGCACAGTGCCTGTCAAAGTGAGCCGGATCCTCCTGAGCCAGTTGAACATTCAACCCCCCCGCGTCAAATCCATCACCAGCGTGGAAGCCTCTTTGCGCCTGGATGCGGTAGCCTCAGCTGGGTTTGGCATCTCCCGCAGCAAGATGGTGGAAGAAATCCAACGGGGGGAAGTGCGGGTCAATTGGAAGCCCATTACCCAAGCCAGCTACACCGTTGGCCCTCAGGATTGGATTGCCATTCGCGGTCGGGGTCGGCTGCAAATCGAAGAGGTAGCCGAAACGAAAAAAGGCCGCTTTCGGGTGCAAATGAGGCGGTATCTCTAGATTTTTTCCTGTCTGAGTTTGGGGAGATCGTTACCTCCAGGAAAATGCTCTAGAAAAAAGAGAAAAAGGCCCAGGGATAAAGCAAATACTCCAAGTAAAACAACTTCCAGATCAGTTGATAATAGCCAACGATCGCATCTCGGCGGTTGAGATCCAGATGAACACCATAGCCCAAGAGGATCCCCAGCCCCAACACATGGCTCACCAACAGCCAGAGGCCGTTGCCCGCAAGGAGAAAAGAGATCCCCACCCCGATAAATCCCAGATAGCACAAGGCCAAAATGCTAATGCAAAACCTTGAGATCCGCCCTGGCCCAAAGCGCAGCGAGAAGGTGGCAATGGCAAACTGGCGATCCCCCTCCATGTCGGGAATATCTTTGAAAAGGGCGATCACCAGCCCAAAAATCGACATAAACCCCGTCAGCCAAACAATCGCAGCCGAAAGCTCGACCCTTCCCTGCATCACCTGCTGAAAATGGCTGTAAAGGCCCAAATTGACGATCAAACCCCGCACGCTGTAGATGCAAGCCGAGGCTGCCAGCGGAAAACGCTTCAACCGCAAGGGGGGCAGCGAATAGGCCGTGCCGATCCCATTGCTCAAAAGCACCGTCAGCAGCAGGTAGGGGATCCCAGCCATGGCCAGCAGGACGGACGCCACCCCACAACCCACGACGATCCCCACCCCCTGTCGCCAACTCAGGGATCCAGCAGCCAAGGGCAAATGGGGTTTGTTGATGCGGTCGATTTCAATATCCGTCAGTTGATTCAAGCCGACGATGTAGACATTGGCCGCCAGACAGGCCGCCCAAGCCCAGACCAACTGGGGCAGCGCCGAGAGAACCGGTTGCAGGGATCCGGCAGCCACAAACCCCGCCAACAGGTAGAGGCCCACCACGCTGGCGCTGGTGCCGTAGACGGTGTGGGGTCGAGCAAAACGCCAGAGAACTTGTGGGCGCAACATCAAAAAAGCTAGGGAGAGTCTTCCAGGAGAGAAGCTAGGGCTGCCCAGCGGGGATCCGCCGTTGGTGCTGTAGCTTCCACCGCAATGCCCGGACAATCGGGACGGCAGGGCAACTGGCGGGGCATCTCCAAATGCAGGTGCTGGTACATCCAGTCTTCGACATCCAGCTCACCATTGGGGGGCAGGCTCTCCAGCAGATCTTCTTCGTCTTGCAATTCCAGCTCCAAGGGGAGAGGTTCGGGATCCCGAATCAAAATGATCTCCTCAACTTCCAGGTGCAGCCGGTGGTTGAACTGCTGTAGGCAGCGGTGGCAGGTGAGGGTGACAATGGTACGAGCTTCAGCACTCACTTCGAGAAAATGGCCCCGATGGCTGACTTCCAGGGATCCCTCCACAGGGGTCAAACTCTCAAAGCCCGAAAAAAACTGCCTAAACTGCAATTCTTGGGTTTGACCGGGCATCTGCCGCAGATCCGATAGACGAATTGGCCTCAGCATGGCACCCCCCTTCACGCGTTTTGGGTAGCAGGGATCCCTGTCGTCACCGTAGCAAGAGGGCCAACTTGTTCCCAGCCCTCTGCCCACTCTCAAGATGGGGAAGCTGCCCGACGGATAACCAAGCGCCGGTCAGGCTCTTTGCCACGGCTGAAAGTTTCCAGATCGGCATAGGCAGGGTCATTCAAGAGAGTATGAATTTGCCGACGCTCGGCAGCCGAGAGATCGGGAAACTCGTATTCCCGGCCAGTGGCCCTCACCTTTTCCACAGCAGCGGCAACCAAAACCTTCAGCTCCTGCAAACGCCGCTGCCGATAGCCGTCCAAATCCAAAATGTAGGGCTGCTGCTGGTCTTCCGGCTGGTTCAGGTTGAGAAGGGTGTTGGCCAGGTACTGCAACGCATCCAGCACCACGGGGGAGCGATCCTCCTCTTGAGGGGAATCTCTGGAAGATGGAGAGGGCAAGGGGGGGGCTTTCGCCAACAGCAGCCGCTTCTGAGCTGGGGTCAAAGAGTCTGCCTCAATTTCCAGCACCTCCCCCACCACCCGCACCGCCGCTGGGATCCCCATAGCCGCCAGCACCTGCTGTAACCACTGCCTGGCTCGCTCTTGATTGGCCGCAAAGGTGGACTTGTTTGGCGAAGGGGCAACGGTTCCCTCAGATTTCTTAGCAGCAGATCCCGTAGAAGACTTAGGACGGCTCATCCTGGGCAGCTTCCAACTTTGAAGAGCATGACTCTAGTCAATAATAAGCTCAACTATACTGAAAATAATGTATAATATGTTCAGTACGGATTACTACCAGTTGATCTTTCTGTTTACTTTCGAGTCTGCCAACATGGTAGCCAAAGCAAAGCAGAAAATTGGTAGTAAGACGACACGGAAACTGCGCTTTGGGTATTTTACTCAAAGCTTTGCGGGATACCGCCATTCTGGTTGGAAACAAACAGAATGCTATCGCTGCATAGTTGAACAGTGATGTTCAGCAGTGTTCAGCGTAAATGTATCAGGTATCAACACTCCACCACAAGTCCACCCCAACAGCGAGGATCCCCTAGGGCTCAAAGGGCAAGGATTCCCGTCCCTCCTTGGCTGGTCTGGGCTTGGTCGATTTCTCCACTTCCTTGGCCTCCACCGTTATCGTCTGGGCAGCCCGACGACGCTCCTCTTCCACCAACTGCTGTAAGTTCTCCGGCAACGGCTCCCGCGAGAGCAGGAAAGTCTGCACCGTTTGGAAGATATTAGAGACGAGGATGTAGAGCAAAACCCCTGCCGGCAGAGGGAAGAACAGGAACATCGCCGAGAACAGCACAGGGGTGATCCGAGCCATGGAACTTTGGCTGGGATCCTCTTTGCCGGTATCCTGTCCGGCATTGGTTAGGTACTGGTTCAGGTAAATGGACACCCCAAAGATGACGATCATGGCGATGATATCCCAGTGGATGGTGCCATCTTCGTCGAAGGCCCCCACACGACCCAACTTGTCGATGAACAGAAAGCCGGTGTCAGAGGCCAAACCGGGAATAGACACCTGCACGGTCACATCCCCCGGCTGCAGAGCCAGCAAGGTGCCATCCGGCTTTATCTGGGCACGATCTTCCCCTTTGGTGATCTTCCAGGTGGGCTGTAACAGATTGGGATCCCCGCCCGCTTCGGCCACCAACTGCTCAAAAGGTTTGCCCCCCGGCCCTTGAAGCAAAAATTGCACCTCTTCCCCGACGGCAATCTTGGTGCCTTTGGGTTCCACCAGCACCACCGGCTTGTGAAGAGAGTCGGTGACAAAAATGTTCTTGCTGGAGCTGACGTAGGGGGCGGGCACCACCTCAGCCGCCACTTCCGCCGGCAGGATCTGCAAGTTGACATCGTAGGTCACCGCTGCAAAGGGGGATCCCCGCAGGGTGGCAAACAGGGCAAACAGCACCGGCATTTGAATGAGCAGTGGCAGGCAGCCCCCCAAAGGATTGGCCCCCAGCTCGGTATAAAGCTTGGCCTGGGCTTCGCGAAGCTTTTGCGGGTCGTCTCGGTATTTCTCCTGGAGTTCTCGCATCCGCCGCTGCATCACCGGGCTGATCACCTTCATGCGCCGCATGTTGCGGATGGATCCCACATTGAGCGGGTAGAGGGCAAAGCGGATCACCAACGTCAGGAAGATGATGGCCAGTCCGTAGCTGGGCACGATCCCGTAGAAAAAATCCAGGATCGGCAGCATGACGTTGTTGGAGAGAAATCCGACTCCGAAGTCCATGAGGGGCGCTGGCAAATGTCCGTAACCATTGTAATGGCTTCCGTTCGGTTGACGAGGGCGTTTTCAGGGTTTGTCCCCTGGATCCGTCAGATAGACCTGAGAAAGGCGAGCAATTGAGCAAAATCAAGCCCGCTCCACTGAGCAGGGATCCCAAGGCCAAACCAGAACCCCTCATCGGCAGTTGCCTAGCAGTCCTTTTTTCCCCTATGATGAGAAACACTTGATCCTCGGTAGCTCAGCGGTAGAGCGGTCGGCTGTTAACCGATTGGTCGCAAGTTCGAATCTTGCCCGGGGAGTATGTCTGAGCCAATCAAGGAAGCCGGACCCGGAACCCTATCCTTCCAGGCGGCTCTGGGCCTGCTGAGGGAAAGGGGGAGAGAAAACCCAGTCTCCCATCTCGTCGAGGAAGATGCGACGCTAAGCCAGACGTGGAGAAAATAATGTGAAGCAATGTGAAGGCGGCTAAGGGTTTCGTCCCGCCTGTTCCCGGCAAGTGTCAAGAGTCTCTGTCCTTTGGGGCAAGGAGTATGTCAGAATACCCTCTGGCTGTCTATTCCCAATCCGAGGGTGCTTGCTGTGATCGACCTGTCGCGGATCCCTGCCCAACCCAAGCCCGGCTTGCTCAACCTCTTGATTGAGATTCCCGGCGGCAGCAAAAACAAGTATGAGTTTGACAAAGACATGGGAGCAATGGCGCTGGATCGGGTGCTCTACTCCTCGGTGCAGTACCCTTATGACTACGGCTTTGTGCCCAACACGCTGGCCGGGGATGGGGATCCCTTGGATGGCTTGGTGATCATGGATCAGCCCACTTTCCCAGGGTGTGTGGTCACGGTGCGACCCTTGGGCATGTTGCAGATGATCGATGGCGGGGATCCGGATGAGAAGCTGCTGTGTGTGCCTGCCAAGGATCCCCGCTATGCTTCGGTGACCAAGCTGGAAGACATCGCCCAGCACCGCCTGGATGAGATCGCGGAGTTTTTCGCCACCTACAAGCGCCTGGAAAAGAAAGAAACCCAGATCTTGGGCTGGAAAGGTTTGGCCGAAACCGAGGCGGTCATTGCCAGCAGCATTGCGGCCTGCAAACAACCCCAATAGACATCTCTAAGGGATGCGAACAGAAAGAGCTTCCTGGCGATGTTGCAACAGTCGCTCTGGGGTGAGGGGCCCTTCGATGTGTTGCCAAGGCAAGGGATCCGCTGGATCCCAGTGGCTGTGCACGTAGTAGTCTAGGGGCGGCAGTTGCCCTTTAAGCTCTTTGAAAGCGCGCCGGTAGCTCCCCAAAGATTCGCCAAAGTCCCGCGCCAACTGCAAGACTTTTCCCACCCGCCGATCCCCTCGCGAGATGAGGGCCTGGATCACGGACCAGCTATAGCTTTCCGGGCGCAACTCCACCCCCAAGGGACGCAGGTGTTTCTGGAAAAACTGCAGTTTTTTCTCGGCTTGGGGATCCACTCCGTGCCACTGAAAAGGGGTGTGGGCTTTGGGCACAAAGGTGCTGCAACCCAGCGTCAGGCGCAGGCCGGGAGCCGCTTTTTTGAGCTCTTGGAAAAGGGCTACTGTGGCCTCCAAATCCGCCTGGGTTTCCGCCGGGATCCCTACCATGCCGTAGAACTTAATGCCCTTCAGACCTCCAGCCTGGGCGTGGGCTGCTGCTGCCAAGATTTCCGGGTTGCTTAACTTCTTGTTGATGATCTGGCGCAGTTGTTCTGAGCCACTTTCGATGGCCACCGTAATGGACTGGCTGCCCCGGCGGGAGAGTACCTGCGCCAGACGTGGGGTTACGGTAGCGGTGCGCACCGAGGCCAAACTGAGACGCACCTGCTCGAAGCGATCCTGGGCCAAGTGCTCCAGCAACTGCTCAAATTGGGGGTGCTGGGTTACAGAAGCCCCCAGCAACCCAATCCGCTGAGTGACCTGCAGCCCCCGCTCTACCGCCGGGATCAAATGCCCCTCCACATCCGCCACCCGGAAAGGCAGGGTGAGATAGCTGGCCAGGCAAAACCGACACATCTCCGGGCAGCTGCGCACCACCTCCACCATGTAGATGCTCTCCCAGGCCGCTTTGGGGGTGACTACTGTGGAAACCGAGAGGGTGTTGCCGCGGAAGGTGTGTTTGCGAATGGAGCTAGGGATCCCGGCCACTTTGGGGAGCACCTTCTCCACCGGGCCGTCGGGCTGCCGGTATTGGGGTTCATACAAGCCGGGCACATAGATCCCTGGCACCTGCGCCAGCGCCTGCAATTTCTCAGCCCGGGATCCCTGGCGCACCTGCCGATAGATCTCAATCATCTTCTCCAGAAGACCTTCCCCATCCCCCAGCAAGATCAGGTCAAAAAACTCGGCAAAGGGCTCAGGGTTGGCTGTCAGTACCGGGCCGCCGCCAAAGACCAAGGGGTGGGCTTCTTCCCGCTCCTCAGATCTGGGAGGGATCCCGTGCCGTTCCAGCAGAGCCAGGATATGGACATAATCCAGCTCCCAGGATAGGGAAAAGCCGAACAGCTCCGGCTCCCGGGGCAGGGGTTCAGCCAGATCCGTAAAGAGGCGGGAGACGGCCACATCTCGGCGGCTGGCCAGCAGACTCCAGATGACTTGATAGCCCAGGCTGGTGATCCCCACTGCGTAGGTGTTGGGAAAGGCATAGATCACCCGCACTGCGTCGGGGTCAGGCGTGGCCGGGGCAAAGAGCAACTGCTCCAGGGCAAACTCTGAACTAGCCAAGGGATCCCGCTGTGTTGGATTGAGGTTTGAGTTCCGGCTTAGAGGAGTTTTGATGTACCTGCCTCTCCAGCTTAGCCAATTGGTGGGAAACCCCGCGAGGAGAACTCAATAAGGAGATATGCCTGCAGCGCACTTCGCGAATGCTGCCTCGAAGCGCCCAAACCATGAGAACTCTGCTGCTCAATACATTGCTTCAGGATAGAAACCGTGACCCCATGCAGCAAGACTCATCCCAAGGCCCAGACCTCCAATAGAAGCCACTCTCTACGGGCAGAGTGAGAATAGAGGGTTACCCTTTTGGCTGGGCAATGTCGAACTCGGCGTCGTAGTCGAAGTCCTCGTCCTCGTCAGCCCAGTCTTCCTCCAGCCTCTCGTCTCCCGCCAGCTCCTCTTCCTCCAAGCGGCGCTTTTCTTCGTATTCCTCATCCTCTAGGCCCAAAGCAGCCCGTTCGGCCCGCCGCCGGAAGCGCTCCAGTGCCGCTGGAGTGATGAAGGGATAGGGCAGCCCTTGGGCTTGGGCTTCCTCCAGCGCTGCGCGGTAGCTCTCCACTTCCTTGATGTCGATTTTCCAACCGGTGAGGCGGGCTGCCAGGCGCACATTTTGCCCCTCTTTGCCAATGGCCAAACTGAGCTGGTCGCTGTTGACCAACACATGAGCTTGCTGGATTTCCGGATCCACTAGCCGCACCTCCACCACCTTGGCCGGGCTGAGGGCGTTGGCAATGTAGGTGGCAGGATCCGGCGACCAGCGGATGACATCGATTTTCTCGTTGCGCAGCTCCGCTACCACCGCCTGAATCCGGGATCCCCTCGCGCCAATACAGGCCCCCACTGGATCCACGTCCCGCTCCACCGTATCGACCGCAATCTTGGTACGTGGCCCCACATTTCGGGAAGGGGGGTTGGCCTCCCGCGCCACTGCCACAATCCGCACGATATCCTCTTCAATTTCTGGCACCTCGTTGGCAAACAGGTTCACCACCAAGCCAGCATCGGCCCGGGAAACCAAAAGCTGTGGCCCCCGCCGGGATCCCTCATAGACTTTCTTGAGATAGACCTTCATCACCGCGTTGGGAGTGTAGCGATCGCTGGCCAGCTGTTCCTTCTTGGGCAGTTCTGCTTCCACCTCAGGTTGTCCGAAACCGCTGGATACCGACATGATCACCGTCTGCCGCTCGGTGCGCAGCACCCGTGCCTGCAGTACGGTTTTTTCCAGATCGCGGAACTCTTCCTGAATCAGACGGCGCTGCTGATCCCGTAACTTTTGCGCCAGCACCTGCTTGGTTTGGATGGCCGCCATGCGGCCAAATTCCGCCTGTTGTGGGGTGACATCATCTGTGACTTCCCAGCCTACTTCGGCTTCTGGGTAATCCTGCTGCACATCGTACAGAGAGATCTCATGGTCGGGGTTTTGCACCTGCTCAACGATGGCTTTGGTGGCCAAAACGCGAAAGCCTCCTGCCTCCACATCCAACTCCACATCGAAATTGCGGAAGTGGTCTTCTGCAAAGACCACATCTCGCTGGATGGTTTTGCGGTAGCGTTCGTAGCCCTTGAGCAGCGCCTCTCGCAGGGCATCGGTGACCACATGGCGGGGCAAGTTGCGCTCCCGCGAGATCATCTCCACCATTTCCGCCAAACCCGGCAGAGGCACCATCGCCATAACCACTGTCCTCCTGCACAAACTTCGTGAAACTTGCTGTTGCTATTGCTCCACAGCGGGAACTGAACCCGCATCTCTGATGCGAAGGGAGGGCCGCACCACCTGCGGTCAAACGCTCTCTCTATCTCCGGTCTCCTAGTCAGTTTCCGATGAGAGGGCAACCCGCTGCACCGAAGCGCGGGGCAACTGAACTCGCCGCCCCTTGAGGGATAAGGCAACCCTCTCCTCATCCCGACCCAGCAGGTGTCCTGACCAAACGGCTTTGCCCTTGTAGGGTGGATCCAAGGTCACCTCCACCGCGAATCCCTTGAAAACCACAAAGTCGCGATCGCTGGTGAGAAGGTTGCTGATGCCAGGGCTGGACACCTCCAACACGTACTGGCCGGGGATCAGATCCACCCGATCCAGCTCGACTTCCAAGGCTTGGCTCATGGCTTCGCAATCGGCATGGCTGGTTTCTCGGTCGGGATCCAGTGGGCGGATATCCACCCGCAGAACTGGCGGATGCTGGTTGGTGTGGAAAACCATCTGCACCAACTGGTATCCCAGTTGAGCGGCCAAGGGACGGGCCAAGCTCTCCAACTGTGGAATAAGAGGGTGAACCATAACCAACTTGTCACCAACCGGGTGTTGCCGCCAGATCCAAACCCCTTGGAGCCGGAGCCGGCAAAGGGGACAGTAAGCCCCCTCAAAAAGCAAAGAAGTGGGTACCACCCACTCCCCGTTGCTATCGCGGAGCTCCTTGAGGCTCGCCCAGAATCAGTACAGACTTCGAGCGCATCCCCCCTACCTCCTAATTTAGAAGATCTCCTCCGGTTTTGTCATGGGGATCCCCAAAAGGCAACATCTATAATGTGGACAACTGCGGATTTGCCCAGATATCCAGCCGCGTTTTGTGGGGTTTCCTATGACTGTTGCCTTTTCCTACCCGATCTTCGGCCCCAGCATTCAGTGCCCCCACTGTCGGCAAACGATTGCGGCCCTCACCCTGACCGATACCTACCTCTGCCCTCGCCACGGTGCGTTTGAGGCGGATGCCGAACAAGAGGAGCTGGTACACCTGCAATCCGGACGGCGCTGGCGCTTTTGGGAAGGTCGCTGGTTTCGTCAGCACACCCACGCCGATGGGATCCGTTTTGAGATTCATGAAGAGTTGGATCGGCTGCGCATGCAAGGGATGCGAGCCACTCAGGTGATCGTGGCCGAGCGCTACCGCCAGCTGCTCACCCCTTATCTGGAGCAGGGATCCCACCGTCGTCCTGGCCCACCTCGCCTCTATGGCTTGCCCGTCAGCTTCAGCTCCCAAATCCCAGAGGATAGGGGTGGATCCCCTCAGCGCTGGCGGGTGATCAACTTTGAGCTGACCTACGAGATCGACCCGGCCATGCGGCAGCCGCAATCCCGTCTGCAACTGTGTGATTAGACTATGTGATTAGAAAGGCGAACAGGTAGAGAGCTGTTGGAAAATTGGTGGCTGCTCAAGCCCCCTGGGATCCGCAGCTTCCTTCCGGGTCAGGGAGTGCTATGCCTTGATAGGTGTAGCCGATAAACTTGGGCTGGTCGGCCATATAAAACCGCTCCAGTTGCTCAAACCGAAACCCCGCTTCTCGGATCAACCGGGCCATATCTCGGTTGAGGTTGCAGCCATCTGCAATCACTTTTTGGAGGGGGTTGAGACGATTTTGCCATCTTTGCACCTGGGGATCCTCGCTGAGGCCGTGTTCGAGAAAAAACAGCTTTCCCCCTGCTCGCAACACCCGCCGGATCTCTCTCAAAGCCTTGGCCACATTAGGAATGCTGCACAATGTCCAGGTGCTAACCACGCTATCAAAACTCTGGCTTGGAAAAGGCAGTTCCTGGGCATCCGCCACTTGCCAATCAACGGCGATGGGAGAAGAGGCAATGCGCCGACGAGCCAGGGATCCCATGCCAGGATTGGGATCTACCCCTGTGATCTTGCGAATGTGCTCTGGGTAGCAGGGTAGGTTGAGGCCGGTGCCAAAACCAATCTCCAGAACAGCTCCCTGCACATGGGCCAGAAGCTGCCGCCGATAGCGCTCCATCCGTTCCCCCGAGAGGGCCAGATCCAACAGTTGCGGGAAGATTATTCGGCGATAGAGGTTCATTCGACCATCCCAAATGAATGTTCAGACCTGAGCAGCTTAAACAGTCTGGGCAGGTTGCGGTTGAGCAGTCACCTTCAGGGAGTGGAGGGCATAGCAGGCCAGCAACCAATTGAGCAGGCGGGCCACCACACGAGCGGTTTGCCGCGTTGCGGATCCCACCGCCACCCCTCCCAGTGAAAGGCCAACCACAGGACGAGCAGCAAAGATGGCCTCACAGGTCTGCAACAGTTGCGGCCAACTCACCCCCCCTGGCTCTGGGTGATGCACCGCGGGCGCCAAGGAAGGATCCAACACACTGCAGTCCACCACCAAAAACACCGGTTGATCCGGCAAAGAGGCCACCACCTGCTGGGGATCCCAGCCATCTTGGGCCCAGAATATTGGGCTGTGGTGGGCTTTCAGCCATGCGTAGGCCCGCGCACTGCCGCTGCGCAATCCCACATGGATCACCGGCAGCTTGTGCTGATAGAGCAACTCCACCCAGGCAGCACTGCCATAGCTTGTATCTTGATCCGGCTGGGTCATCTCCGGCGGCGGCATCAGATTGGCATGAGCGCTGCAATGCACCACGCTCAGGGTTGGGTGGTGTTTCCAAAGGGCACGAATGGCCCCCCAACTGGCGGCCAAGACCGAAGGCAACAGCACCGGCCATTGTTGTCGTCTCCAAGCTTGAGTCACCGCCGCCTCACACATGCCGTAGGGAGGCTCATCCACCAGCCCCGGCAACTGCGCCACCGCCAGCTTATCCACATCGATCCCCAACCTCGGCTCGAAGGCACACAGCTCTGAACCGGCGTTGAGAATGGCCATTGGAGCCTGAGTGTCGTGGCCAAAGGCGGTGGGGATGAGAATGACCCTGGCATTGGATTGCGAGCTGGGATGGAGTGACCACTGAGCCATGGGCGCTATTCCTTTTCCAGAGAGCCGTAAGTCTCCGGCTTGTTCTATGGTGGCCTACAGGGCGCCCAGGGATCCGTCTGAGGGCCAGCCAGTCTGCTACGAAAGATTACAGTTCCCAGGCGGAACTGGGGCCAAAAATCGAGTCAGTGGTAGATTCAAAGTGCTTCGCGCCGCAAACCGCGGTTTGGACAAGGCAAACCACCGCAAACCACAACGAGTTGAGAAAGGTAGACTATGGCTGTGATGGAAGGCGATCCTCGTCAGGGAGCAAAGCTGCCTCTATTTGGGGGATCCACCGGAGGGCTGTTGAGCGCAGCCGAAACCGAAGAAAAATACGTCATTACCTGGACGGGCAAGCCGGGGCAGGTGTTTGAAATGCCCACCGGCGGCGCTGCTGAGATGGTGGAAGGCAAAAACTTTCTCACCTTTGCCCGCAAAGAGCAGTGTTTGGCGCTGGGTGCCCAGTTGAGATCCGACTACAAGATCAACGACTACCAGATCTTCCGCATTCCCGCGGGGGGGGAGCCTGTGTTGGTGCATCCCAAAGACGGCGTCTTTCCCGAGAAGGTCAACGAAGGCCGCGAGCCCATCGGCAAAGTGGATCGCAACATCGGCAAAAACAAAGAGCCGATTACCTACAAGTTCACCGGCGGGAAACCCTGGGACTAAGTCCAGCGGCCCTTGTCTTGTCGGATCCCCTGGTCAATTCAGGGGATCTTTATTTGTTCGCGGGCACCTGGTTCTGGAGCGGTTGCCGACGGCCCTCACCCCCAGCCCCTCTGCTGTTGCTTGTCCCTTTTGGGAAGAGTCGGGCTGCCCCTGGCGAAGAAAAGCCCCAGCCCACCCGGGGCTGGAGCCATACCCGAAAAAGCCCGGGATCCCTGAGGCAGGATCTGGGCCAACCTACTTGGCAATCGCCGCGAAGAACTCCTTGGATTTCACCGGGTCGGGGTGCATGGTTTTCTGGCCGGGCTGCCAGTTGGCCGGGCAAACTTCATCGGGGTGAGATTGCACGTATTGGATGGCTTGCAGGGTGCGCAAGGTTTCATCCACACTGCGGCCAAAGGCCAGGTTGTTAATGGTGGCGTGCTGGATGATCCCTTCTTTGTCGATGATGAACAGGCCGCGCAGCGCCACACCGGCCTCCGGATCCAGAACATTGTAGGCAGCGCTGATCTCCTTTTTCAGGTCAGAGACCAGAGGATACCTCAGCTCACCCACCCCTCCGGCTTTGCGGTCGGTCTGGATCCAGGCCAAGTGAGAGTATTCGCTATCCACTGAAACACCCAGGATCTCGGTATCCAGCTTGGCAAAGTCGTCATAGCGGTCGCTGAAGGCCGTGATCTCCGTTGGGCAGACAAAGGTGAAGTCCAAGGGGTAGAAGAACAACACCACATACTTCTTACCCCTGTAGTCGGAGAGCTTCACCGTCTTGAATTCCATGTCATAGACGGCGGTGGCGGAAAAATCGGGAGCGGGCTGCCCCACTCGCAGGCATCCTTCCTGAGACATAAATCAACGCTCCTTGCGGTAAAGTGCAAATGTAAACCAAACCTAACATACCATACTCATAATGAGTTTGTCTTAATCCGAGGGCTAGGGAGGGATCCCAACTGCTGGGATCCGGATAATCCCCATTTTTCCATGCTGATCGGTTCGGCTCTGCAAGGGATCCTGTTGTCATGAGGGTGGCGCTGGAGTTCCTCTATCACTTCTGTTGTGATCGCTGTCGGCGGTGGTGGAGCCAGGCCGACGTGGAGCCGCAACCTGGGGATCGCCTGTATTGCCCCTATTGCGGCCATCAAAATTGCGTGGAGCGCATCGATACCTTTCGCAATGCTGCGCGGGACAGTTGCCTGACCCGTCCCCCCGATGCCCCTTCTCCAGATCCGCATCCGCCCTCTGAAAAATCCGGGGATCGGCCTCAGGAGAAGCGATCCCCAATCTAGTTATCCTGGGCAAACCCAGTCCTCTTGCCCCTATGGGGCAGCCAGCCGCTAGAGCCTGTCAACCATTCAACGCATCCGCCAGAGTTCCCCGTTGCGAAGATGACCACAGGTAGAGGTCAACCTCAGGCGAGGAAGAATCCACCAGATAGCGACAGAGGCGGCGCTCTTCCAGGATGGCGGTGGAGCAGCAGCAACTGTAGACTTCCAGATAGTCGTCCGGCTCCGCCTCAAAAATCGCCTGCTGGCCGGGAAAGAGGGTGCGCTCCCAGTGGCCGGGGATCGTTCGGATCACCTGAACCTGTCCGGAACGGTTGACAAAAGCGTATCTTTTCATTGCGTTTTTTTAATGGCGTTAAGAAAAACTTATTGCCCTTAAAATAGGCTACCATCCCTGATCCCCAAGCGGCAATAGTAAGCTGCCAAGACGGGGATCGCTCTTCCTGACTGGCTTTGGGAGATTTGTTCTCTCAGCTTATTGGGGTTGAGAGAATGGGATCCCGAGGAGAAGCCTGCCCTGGTAAACTGAGGGGAAGAGTCTGAAGATATCCTTAAGTTGGCCTTCACCATTCCGAGATCAGCAAGGGGGCACATCGTGGACAACAAGTTGGGGCTAGAGATCATCGAAGTCGTGGAGCAGGCTGCCATTGCCGCCGCCCGCTGGATGGGCAAAGGGGACAACAAGACCGCCGACCAGGTGGCTGTAGAGGCCATGCGGGAGAAACTCAACCAGATGCCTATGCGCGGTCGCATCGTCATCGGGGAAGGAACCCGCGATGAGGCCCCCATGCTCTACATCGGCGAAGAAGTGGGCATCTGTACCCGCCCGGATGCTGAGCAGTTCTGCCGTGTGGAAGAGCTGGTGGAGATTGACATCGCTGTGGATCCTTGCGAGGGCACCAACCTGGTGGCCAAAGGCCAAAATGGCTCCATGGCGGTGCTGGCCATCTCCGAGAAAGGCGGCCTTCTCCACGCCCCGGACATCTACATGCAAAAGCTGGCAGCTCCGCCCCAGGCCAAGGGCAAGGTGCACATCGACTATCCGCCAGAGAAAAATCTCAGGATCATCGCCGAAAGCCTGGATCGGGAGGTGTCGGATCTGACGGTGGTGGTCATGGATCGCAAGCGCCACCTCGATCTGATTCGCCAAATTCGAGAGGCGGGGGCACGGGTGAAGCTGATCACCGATGGCGACATCTCGGCGGCTCTCTCGGCAGGCTTCAATGGCACCGGCATTCATGCCCTGATGGGGATCGGAGCTGCTCCTGAGGGGGTGATCTCGGCAGCTGCTCTGCGGTGCTTGGGCGCCCACTTCCAGGGTCGGCTGATCTACGATCCCGAGGTGGTTCAGGCGGGCACTTACCTGCCGCCTGTGGAGGAAACGCGACGGGAACTCAAAGAAAAAGGCATCGAGGATCCCGACAAGGTGTGGGAGTGTGAGGAGCTGGCCAGTGGCAAGGAAGTTCTCTTTGCTGCCACCGGGATCACCGATGGTGACTTGATGCGCGGGGTACGTTTCTTTGGGGGTGGGGCCCGCACCGAGACCTTGGTGATTTCCAGCCAATCCCGCACGGTGCGCTTTGTGGATACCATCCACATGAAAGATGGCCAGCAGCCCCGCGGACTGCAGCTGCGCTAAGGGATCCCCTACCCAACATCCTCGCAGATCGGGGCGGCTTTCCCCTGCTGGAGGTCGCCCTTGCCTTTTTGGGAAAGTTACGAAATCTATCAAGCCCCAACCCGTGAAAACGTAATAACTCTTCAGCAAAATCCGGCAAAACCGGTTCGATACTGGTCTTAGGGTTTAGGTAGGCTGAGAAAAGTTACCTAAGCTTGCTGGAACCGAGTCAAGGGATCCCCTCGTATCGGTCACAGCTCTTGCTTTCTCTCTGAAACAATATTTGCTTTTGTTCAGAGTTTTTGTTTTTAATAACTCTTGCTGTTGCTGTACAGACGACGGAGAGGCATGTTTATCGCGGTTGTCGGTCTTAGCCATCGCACAGCTCCTGTGGAGATTCGGGAGCGCCTCAGCATCGCGGAGGCGGAGGTGGGAGAGACGATCCAGCAGCTTCGCGCCCACCCCCACATTGAGGAGGCTGCGATCCTCAGCACCTGTAACCGGCTGGAGGTCTACATCGTCACCTCAGAAATGGAGAGTGGTGTCCGGCAGACGATGCAGTTCTTGGCTGAGCTGAAAGGGATCCCCTTGCCCCAACTGCGTCCGCACCTGTTTACCCTTCTCTACCAAGATGCCGTAACCCACCTGATGCGGGTGGCTGCCGGTCTGGACAGCTTGGTGCTGGGAGAAGGGCAGATCCTCTCGCAGGTGAAAAAAGCCCAGCAACTGGGCCAAGCCTGCAACGGCATGGATCGCATCCTCAATCGCCTTTTTAAGGCAGCCATTACCGCCGGCAAGCGCGTCCGTACCGAAACGGAGATCGGCACCGGCGCCATGTCCATCAGCTCGGCAGCGGTGGAGTTGGCTCTGCAAGAGCAGGGATCCCTCTCTCAGGGCAAAGTTACCGTGGTGGGGGCGGGGAGAATGGCCCGTCTGTTGGTGCAGCACCTGTTGGCCAAAGGGGCAGTCGATATCACGGTGGTCAACCGCTCCCTGGAGCGGGCCGAAGCCCTGGCCAAGCAATTCGAGCAGCCGATCCAGGTGTTGCCCTGGGAGTCGCTGCTGAGCAGCGTGGCCGAGTCCAACTTGGTCTTCACCAGCACCGGTGCCACCCAGCCGATCCTCACCTACCAGCAACTGGCAGGGGTGCTGCAGCCAGATCAGCCGCTGTTGTTGGTGGATATCTCTGTGCCCCGCAACATCGATCCCGACGTGGAAAAGCTGAAGGGGGTACAGGTGTTCAATGTGGATCACCTCTCCCGCATCGTGGAAGAAAACCGCGCCCAACGGCAAAAGCTGGCTCTGGCTGCCGAAGCCCTGGTGGAAGAAGAGGTGGATCAATTCATGGAGTGGTGGCGTTCTCTGGAGACGGTGCCCACCATTTCCAGCCTGCGCCACAAGGTGGAGTCTATCCGCGAACAGGAAATGGAAAAAGCCCTCTCCCGCCTGGGCAAAGACTTCGCCGAAAAGCATCTGGAGGTGATCGACGCCTTGACCCGCGGCATCGTCAACAAGATCCTGCACGACCCGATGGTGCAACTGCGGGCCAAACGGGATATTGAGGCGCGGCGGGCAGCCATGCGGATCTTGCAGGAACTGTTCAACCTGGATCCGGTGGTGTTTCAAGCCCAGCAGGAGCGCTAGGGATCCCTTGGCGAAGAGCGCATGACTTGAAGAATTGTAACAGCTCTCCCATCTGGGGTGGAGGGCACCCCTTAGGATACAAAGCGTAAGCCACAGGATCTGGGATTATGTTCGGACAATACGAAGTTTTTGTGCAGTTGGCTCTGCTGGCCTTGATTGTCTTGGCAGGCCCGGCGGTCATCCTGCTGCTCTATCTGCGCGGCGCCGATATGTAGGGGATCCCTCTGGATATTGAGGCAGTCGGGATAACCCTTTGGGAGTGCTGGGGCTAAGCCCAAAGCCAGGAGTGTTTAGCAACGTAACGCTCCTTTGCGTTAGAGTTGTAAAGAAATCCCTAAGGCACTCCTGCTTGTAGGGCGACATCCTGCTGGTCAATGGTTAATATGTCACTCCCCATCCGCAACGTTGCCATCATCGCCCACGTCGACCACGGCAAAACTACCCTTGTGGATGCCCTGTTACGCCAGGCGGGCATCTTTCGGGAGGGGGAAGACATTCCCACCTGTGTGATGGACTCCAACACGCTGGAGCGGGAGCGGGGCATTACCATCTTGGCCAAAAACACAGCCGTCCGCTACGGCGAAACCTTGATCAACATCGTCGACACCCCTGGCCACGCCGATTTCGGGGGCGAGGTGGAGCGGGTGCTGGGGATGGTGGAGGGCTGCTTGTTGATCGTGGATGCCAACGAAGGCCCGATGCCGCAAACCCGCTTTGTGCTGCGCAAAGCCTTGGAGAAGGGCCTGCGCCCAATTGTGGTGGTCAACAAGATTGATCGGCCTCGCGCCGAGCCCTACAAAGCCGTCGACAAGGTGCTGGATTTGTTCTTGGAGCTGGGGGCAGACGAAGACCAGTGCGACTTCCCCTATCTATTTGCCTCTGGGTTGCGCGGCTTTGCCCTGGAAGAAGCCCATCTCAAAGACTTTCTGGAAGGGAAGTACAGCGGATCCCTGGATATGAAGCCTCTTTTCGAGGCCATTCTCAAGCATGTCCCACCTCCCATTGGGGATCCCGGCAAGCCGCTGCAACTGCAGGTCACCACGCTGGAGTATTCGGAATACCTGGGCCGGATTGTGATCGGCAAGATCCACAACGGCACCATCCGCCTGGGGAATCCATTGGCAGTGGTGAAAGAGGATGGATCCATTGCCAAGGGCAAAGTAACCAAGCTGTTCGGCTTTCAGGGGCTGCAGCGCATCGAGCTGACGGAAGCCACCGCCGGCCACATTGTCGCCGTGGCGGGGTTTGCCGAGGCCAACATCGGCCATACCCTCACCTCTCCCGAGAATCCCCAGGCTTTGCCGCTCATCAAAGTGGACGAGCCCACATTGCAGGTGATGATCTGCGTCAACGACTCCCCCTTCGCCGGGCAAGAGGGTACTTTTGTAACTTCGCGGCAACTGCGGGAGCGCCTGATGCGGGAGCTGGAAACCAACGTGGCGCTGCGGGTGGAAGAAACCGACTCGCCGGATCGCTTTTTGGTGTCGGGGCGGGGCGAGCTGCACCTGGGCATCTTGCTGGAAACCATGCGGCGGGAAGGCTATGAGTTTCAGGTGGGGCAGCCGAAGGTGATTTTCCGCGAGGTCAACGGCCAGCCCTATGAGCCCTACGAGTGTTTGGTGCTGGATGTGCCGGAAGCAACGGTGGGGGCTTGTATCGAGCGACTGGGGCAACGGCGGGGAGAAATGCAGAACATGATGGTGGGATCCGATGGTCGGGCTCAGCTGGAGTTTGTCATTCCGGCGCGAGGGCTGATCGGCTTTCGGGGGGAGTTTATCCGCATCACCCGCGGCGAGGGGATCATGAGCCACAGCTTTTTGGAATACCGTCCCCTGACCTCTGAGATGGAAATGCGCCGCAACGGGGTGCTGATTGCTTTTGAAGAAGGGGTGGCCACTACCTATGCCCTCAAGAATGCGGAAGATCGAGGTGTATTCTTTATTACGCCAGGTACCCGCGTTTACAAGGGCATGATCGTGGGCGAGCACAACCGTCCCCAAGACTTGGAGCTGAACGTCTGCAAGACCAAGCAACTGACCAACCACCGGGCTGCGGGCGGGGAGGAGCTGGTGCACTTGCAAGCGCCGGTGGAGATGACCCTGGAGCGGGCTTTGGAATACATCGGCGAGGATGAGCTGGTGGAGATCACGCCCCAGTCGGTGCGCCTGCGCAAGGCACAGTTAACGCCCTCTCGCCGCTAGTTTTCTCAGCCAACTGGAAGAGAACCCGGCTCACCACCGCCGCAGGTAAGAGGCCAAGTTGGGGAAATAGAACGCCCCCCAAATCCCCAGCAGGATGACTCCCAAGCCGAACACAACCAGCCAAAGGCGCGGTCGGCTGTGCAGCTTATTGGATCCCACCTGGACGTAGGCCAGATCCACCCAAGCAGTATTGCCGCGGCGGAACCAGCCCACCACTTTGACGCGCCGGCCCACCAGGGCGCGGATCTGCTTCAGGCCGGAAAAGACATTGCCCACCGGGCCCAGAGGGGAGGTGAAGCGCACCGGGATCAGCCCTGTGGCCTCTTGCAGCTTCAGCTCTGCCCCCAGTTGATAGCCGGAGCGGCCCAGTCCCACCAATTCCCCCTCCAGCTCCACCCATTGTCCGCGGCGGGGATCCGCGTCGGGATCCGCCAGCAAGCTGAGCACATCCGTCGGCCTTGCCGGCAGGGATCCCCCGTACATCAACCCCGCTTTGGCCCACAAGCCCACCCCGTAGCCCACCACCGCTGCTGCCGCGATCACCTTGGGATCGAGACGGTTTTGCAGCAGCAGGTAGAGGATCAGCCCCACCAGCCAGCCAATGAGGATCCCGACCACTTCGGCTGCGTAGATGGCCAGATCCAGCCAAAACCGGCTTTGCAGGCGGGCCACATCCAATTTGGACCCGGATCCCAGGCTCAGCTCCGGCAGGAGGCGCAGCCGCTCTCCATATCCCGCCAAGACCTTGAAGCGGTGCCCCGGCAGCGGATGGCTGGAATTGACCTGCATCCAGCGAGCCCAAGGGTTGATTTGATCCCAAAGAAAGACTTGGCCAGCTTGGGAGGGATCCTGGAGGCGGGCGGCAGCACTGGCAGCGGCGATGGTTTTGAAGTCCAAAAAGCTGAACAGGCGGGTGCAGTGCAACAGCGAGGAAGGTCGGCGGTCATTTTTGTGGGCCTCTTGTAAGCCAGCAGCCGATTTGAGCAGAGCAGCGATCAGCCCGTTCGGGTTGCCGGTTGCCTGTACGGCAAAATGGTCGGCATGGTAGGTGCCCAGGCGGGAGAGGAAAAACAGCGGGTAGGAGAGCACCGTGTAGATCAAGTAGAGCAGCGGGGCCACATGCCCGATGAGATCCCGCCGTTTGCTTCCCAGTTGGCTCACCTGCTCTAGGGCCAGGTAAACCAGTTGAATCGGGGATCCCAGCAGGGTCATGACCAGGATATCTCCATTAACAATTCGCCCCAGGGCCTGGGCGTAGACGGCGGCAATCTCATCCTCAGAAAGCTGCTGCAACAGGGCTTGGGTGACCACAATGCGGCAGCCATCAGAAAAAGTGCCGTAAACAAAGGCCAGCGGCCCAGCATCCGGGATCACCCCCAGTCGGGGCTGTTTTAGCTGGTTTTGGGCACAGATGCGCTGCAGCAGGCGCGCCGTTTCGGGGCTGTGGCGTTCGATTTCGCCAAGCCTGGCCCAACGCAACTTGTGCAGCCGTTGGTGGAGCTGATCCATCAGCCAGGGGGCAAAAAAGAGAAGGCCTACTCCAAAGTTGACCGCCAGGCTGCCGGCCACCAACCACCGCAGGCCATTGCGCAGCCAGGGCAGCAACCCCTGCAAAAACCAAAGCTGCCGCGGAAAACTCAGCCGGCCAAAATCCAGATGGCTGCCTACCAACACAAAGCTCAGCCACCAAAGGAAGACAATGCCCACCCCCAGGGATCCCCACTTGGCCCAATGCAGGGGGCCGGCCCGCTCCGGCAGGGGGATCTTCATACCCAGTTGGGCGGCCCGTTGACGGGTGGACAGGGATCCCGCTCCAGGAGACGGCTCCTCTGGGGGAGCAGAACGCGGTTCGACAGGTTTGGCGGACGGAGCAGCCAGGGACTCTGTTGCAGTGGGCAGGCGAAGCAAGATCTTCTTGGCCCAGCCTTGCGCCTGGGGGTTGGGGTGTTGCAGCAGCTCTAGGCAGAGGGACCGTGCCTTCTCCGTCTGGCCCAACTGGTGGTAGGCCCGCACCAGGTTCATTTGGGCTTCCAGGGCTTCGCCGTCAGATGAGTCTGCCGGGATCCCTAATGCTTTGTCCTGCTGACGGGATTGGGCCAGGTAGCCTTCAAAAAGTTGGATGGCCTCTTGAAGGCGGCCCTGCCGCAGGGCTTCCTTGCCCGCCTGGACGGCATCGGGGATCATCGGCTTGCTCCTTGCCTGGTAGGGTCTGCTTCTGGAGATCGGTTGGATCCATCTGCTCCCCCAGCTTACTCAGGGATCCAACCCCGAGAGACTGGATCCCCCCTAAAGGGGGTAGCAGAGCAAGCGCCGCCGCAAGCGATCCAGAGCCGTCTGGGCGCTCCACCAACGCACCCCCTCTCTGCCGCGCAGGCTGCCAAACCGGTACTCGTGTACTTCCACCTTCCCTTGCGGATCCGCCAAGCCCAGATACACAAGACCGACTGGCTTGGTGGCGGTGCCTCCCTCTGGCCCGGCAATGCCGGTGATGCTCAAGGCCCAGTTGGAGCCCAGGACTTGCTTGGCCCCCAGCGCCATTTGGGCGGCCACCGCCTCGCTCACGGCCCCGTGCTGTCGCAGGGTTTCCGGATTCACCTGTAAAAGCTGCTCCTTGATGCGGTTGTCGTAGGCCACGATCCCCCCCACAAAATAGCGGGAGCTGCCCGGGATCCCGGTCACCAACTGCCCCAGCAGCCCGCCGGTGCAGGATTCTGCCACCGCCAGAGTTTGACCCCGTTGCAGCAACAGCTCTCCCACCACACCGGCCAAGGTGGCGTCATCGCTGCCGAAGTAGTCTTCTCCAGAAATCTGTAAAATCTGCTCCACCACCGGGGCGATCAAGGCTTGGGCCTCTTCACGACTGGGAGCACGTCCGGTAACCCGCAGGCGTACCTCCCCCTGGCTGGCGTAGGGAGCCACCGTAGGGTTTTCCCCCGCCAACAGGGATCCCAGCCGTTCGGCCAGCGTCGATTCGGGAATGCCCCAATAGCGCAGTACCCGGCTGTAGAACACCTCTTTTCCCCAGCCGATGGAGCGCAGATAAGGCACGGCGGTCTCCCGCCACATGTGTTGCATCTCCCGCGGCACCCCAGGGAAGGTGAGAATGTGCAGGTCGGGCCGGGGCTGCCAGATGAGGCCACAGGCGCTGCCAAGCGGGTTGGGCAACACCCTCGCTCCCCGGGGCAGAAAAGCCTGCTTGCGATTGCTCGGCGAGGGCACAAGGCCCCGCTGCCCGTACTTTTGCAGGATCTCTTCCCACACTTGGGGGTGCTCCACCATCTCCGCCCCAAAAAAGGAAGCCAGCGCCTCATGGGTGAGATCGTCCGGCGTCGGCCCCAAACCCCCGGTGATCAGAATCAAGCTGGAACGACCACAGGCCACCTCCAGCGCGTGGTGAATGCGGGCCTCGTTATCCCCCACCACCGTTTGGTAATAGTGGGGGATCCCCAGTTGCGCCAACTCGGCTGCCAAGTACTGGGCATTGGTATTGGTGATCTCTCCCAAAAGCAATTCTGTGCCGATGCAGAGGATCTCAGCCCCTTGGGGAATAGCAGTTTGCGGTGGGATCATGCTTGGCCTCGAGCTCAGCTCAGCCGCAAGAGAAGTATACAAGCAGGGAGGTCTCGGCCTCCCTGCGCGCCCCCAGATTTTGGGCTTGCAGTTGGCCATTCCAAATGGCGGTGAGACAACCGGCAAGTTTCCATCTCCGGCGCCGGCAAAAAGATTGGGGGACGAGATGTATCCGACAGCACAACAGCGACAGACGCTGCAGCAGTGGTTGGGAACAGCTCGGTTTGTTTATAACCGCACCCTAGGAAGTCTTTAGAAGGCGAGCGTCCACCTGGATGCAAGTAGCTACTCACCACATCTTGCCTTCTCTACCAGATTGGGCGAAGGCAGTCCCGTACCAAACCAGAAAGTGGCAGTCATTGTTTGCGTTGGCCCATTCAAGACTTGCGGGATGAGCGCCAAGGCGGCCAGGTTCTGGGTGGACAACTTTGACATTTATTCTTTGACATTTTCTTTGACATTATTTGACATTGTTTATTGTCTTGGTTTATTGTCTCGCTGCTCAAGTTTCAGACCTCCAAGATAGCGGTCAGAAAGCAGCGCCAGCTACATGCCAAGACGGTGCGCTTGCTACTGGTGGGCGCGTAGTGCGTTCCAGGAACGGCCAGAGGCTGTGGCTGAGCAGTACGGGAAACAAGCATTGACATCCTCCCCGGCCTTTAGGCCGGAGATTCCTACCACGCTACGCATGGATGGCTCCTTGCGCAGTCGTCTCGGCGGGTTCCTGCTTCCGACCGCCCGTGCAGTTCGATCCACAGGCCATCCGGGCTGACACGGGTG